>JAOZSN010000037.1:0-7859 GCA_029939635.1 Deltaproteobacteria bacterium | reverse complement strand
GCAGCCGCAGGTTGGACATTAGGATCTTTCATAAGAACCGCTTCAGCACCGGCAAAATTAGCCAAGGCCTCAAACTGATCATCAGAAAGATTGAATGCCTTTTTCAAGGATGCCAGCCCAATACGGACTGAATCTAACGCCATTTGACGCTCTTTCTCATTCATCTCATGCTCTCCTGCATCATCAATGCTTTCATGTCTTGGAGCAGATGCTACTGCTCCAGATGTATCAATGGAAGCTGCCTCAGCTCTGGCAGCAGCAATAATCTTTGTGGCCTCAGCCTTAGCAGCAGCCAGGATCTCGTCACCCTCAGCTGTGCTACTCTCAGTACTGCGAACCTCAATGACTTCTTTCTCCTGAGCAACTGCAGTCTCAGGCTGATCATCATCAAGAACAGGACGGTCAGCCAAACCAGCCCTTTTAACGATCTCAGGTACAGCCTCTTCCCATTCAATAGCCATGACATGGGCACCTGCTACACCTTCTATTTCACGTACCTGATTGATAATATCAACGCAGATATTAATACCCTCATCTTCCTTGTCTTTGGCTCCCTGAAGACGCCTGATCACATCATCAGTTACATCCATGCCTGGTACAAATTTCTTCATGTAGCGTGCCATACCCAAAGACTTGGGTGGGGTTACACCAGCAAGGATCTTCACTTTTTCATGGAGACCAAGCTCACGAACCATCTCCATAAATTTAGCAAAGCGGTCAACATTATAAATGATCTGGGTCTGAACAAAATCAGCACCATTGGCAACCTTCTTACCAAGACGTTTGGCACGAAACTCATGGGGGAAGGCAAATGGATTGGCAGCACAACCTAAAAAGAGACGGGGCTCAGCCTCTTTAATAGCCTCACCACATTGAAATACCTTATCATCGCGCATTCCCTTGACCATGCCAAGGAGCTGAATGGAATCCATATCAAAGACACCTTTGGCGCCAGCATGGTTACCAAACTTTTGATGATCACCAGTAAGACAGAGTAGATTTTTCAAACCCAGGGCTGCAGCACCGAGTATATCAGACTGCATACCAATTCGGTTGCGATCACGACAGGTCATCTGAATGACCGGTTCTACACCTTCTTGCAGGGTGAGCAGACCAGCAGCAATACTGGACATACGAACTATGGCGGTCTGACAATCGGTGATATTCACCGCATCAACATGACCTTTAAGAATCCGAGCCTTCTTACGGACGACCTCAGGATCACCACTTTTGGGTGGTCCAAGCTCGCCAGTCACAGCAAAATGCCCGGCTTCTAAGATACGTTCTAGACGACTAGCCGATTTCATATCGGAAATACCTTTTGTTTTAGAAAGAGAGAAATAAAAAAGTATCTTTTCCTACCCTTCTTTATTTCTTTATTTCTTTATTTCTATACTACTGATTAACCTACTCAGCACCATGACAGCCGACATCAGTTAGTCCGCCACCACCGAGATCACGACGCATCTCCATATCCATGAGAACACGCTCGCCCTGCTTATTAATACCCAAGGCCTCACGCTTACTTTCAATGGCTTCGATCATCTTCTTAGCAATATCAATAGGTTCTTTAGCCACATTCCAGACTGCACCATACTCTTCCATCATATTCTCAGTAAGATACTTATGAAAGGCCTTGGAACCTGTAGTAGCCAAATCTTGGAACACTACCTGAGCACCACTGGAGACAAAATAATGGCCAATGGCCACGGCCTTTTCACTCATCCAGGATGGGGCAGTACCAATGGCAGGAAGATCAGTGATATCATCACCAAGACCACCCTCTTGAACCATGGCTGTCAGGGCAATGAGAATACGACTATTATCAACACAGGAACCCATATGTAATACTGGTGGCATACCCACAGTCTCGCAGACCTCGCGTAGGGAATCACCACAATACTTAGCAGCCTCAGGGGTACAGAGTCCGACCCGTCCCAGGGCAGTAGCAGCACAACCAGTGGCTACAACCAAGATATTATTCTTAATCAACTCTTTGGCAATAATGATATGAGCTTCATCAGTAACTTTAAAATTATCACAACCAACAATGGCGCCCACACCACGTATACGACCATTCATGATGTTGTCATTCAAGGGACGATAGCTCTTACGAAAACGGCCACCAAGCATATAATTAATGGTCTCATGGGAGAACCCAACCATGACATCAAGCTTGCTGTCTTTAGGAATGAAGCATTTCCCACGCTTCTTATAATTCATGATCGCCTTGGTGAGGATCGCCTTGGCAGAACCTAAGGCATCATGCTCTTCAAAGGGGATATGAACACCATAAGGCATCTTAGCGCGGTAGTTGGTGGTAATAATATCGGTGTGCATATTCCTGGTAATTTCACCAACGGATTGCATGATACACTGCACATCAACCACCATGGCCTCAATAGCACCAGTGGCCAGAGCCATCTCCTGCTGGATATAACCAGCTGCAACAGGAATACCACGACGCATGAGAATCTCGTTACCTGTACAGCAGACACCGGCCAGATTAATACCCTTTGCCCCTTGCTTCTTGGCCAGGGCAATCATTTCTTCGTCCTGGGCAGCAAGACAGAGAGATTCAGCTAATAAAGGCTCGTGACCGTGAACAGTCACATTGACCATATCTTCCTTAAGGACACCCAGATCAACTTGAGCCCGACGAGGTACTGGCGTACCAAACATAATATCGGTTAACTCAGTCGAAAGCATGGAAGATCCCCAACCGTCAGCCAGAGAGCACCGCGACGATTGCAAGGTAATATTCTTATACTCTTGATCGACACCCATATGGGTGCGATGCATGACCTCAACGACCTCACGATCAACACCACGAGGTTCAACCCCAAGCTCTTTCCAGACTTTCTGCCGTTTTTCAGGGGCACGCTTGAGCATGATCAGCGGCTCATCTGTCTGGCTACCGAACTGGCTTAAGGCAATCTCTCCAAGTTCAAGGGCGATCTCGTTTTTATCTCGTCCCTCAACCTCTACATCGAAAACCTGAGCCAGGCTGTGCAGCTTCTCCACATCTTTAATCTCATGGGGAGTATTACCCTTGGCGGTTTCGATAAAGCCTTTAACCATCTCACGAGCATGATCACCATGGGCCGAAGCACCAGCAGCAACAGTACGGGCAAAATTGCGAGCCGCCACGGTATCGGCAGTAGCACCGCAGACACCTACCATATCTTCAACACCATCAATGATCTGGCAGGGACCCATATTACAGTTCCGGCAACAGGTACCGCTGGAGCCAAACAGGCAGGCAGCCATACCACGTGCCTCAATCCTGTCATAGGCAGTACGCACATCTTTGGCGATATCCTGTTCGAGGACTAATTTGGAGGAAGCACAAGTCATATCCGCGCATCCTTCACATTCGTTTCTAGTAGCCATTCTGTATCCTCATCAACTGAAATGTGGTAATTATAATAGTTCACCAGAGTTATCAAACTTGGCGAAATATAAGCCTGTAAAAGTTCACCAGTGGCTCAGGTTCGTTCATTTAGGCCTGCGAAGCGTACTTGTGCTACTCAAGCATGGCTAAATGAACAAAGATGAGGTGCGGGTGAATTTTTACTGGTAATTATTATAGACCGTTAGCCTGACGTGCAGCCTGAACGGTATTTTTCATCAACATGGTAATAGTCATGGGGCCAACACCACCTGGAACAGGGGTGATAGCCGCGGCCTTTTCCTTGACTGCATCAAAATCAACATCACCTGCCAAGATGGCCTTGCCAGTCTTACTGACACCAACGCGGTTCACACCAACATCAATTACTACAACGCCATCTTTTACCTGATCTGCAGTAATCATATTGGCCACACCAACTGCGGCAATAATAATATCAGCGCGCTTGAGGTGAGCGGTCATATCCTTGGTACGGGTATGACACAAGGTAATGGTGGCATTACCAGCATCACGTTTCTGCAGCATCAGGTTGGCAATGGGCTTGCCAACAATATTGGAACGTCCAACAATAACCACCTCGGCACCTGAAGTCTCAACACCAGCGCGGGTGAGAAGCTCCAAAATACCGTGGGGAGTACAGGGCAGAAAGCATTGCTCGCCCAGAACCATCTTGCCAACATTAACCGGATGAAAACCATCCACATCCTTAGTTGGGTCAATAGCATCAAGAACCTTGCCTTCGTTTATATGCTTAGGCAGAGGGAGCTGTACCAAGATGCCGTTAATCTGAGCATCATCATTATATTTTTTCACTAGAGCAAGAAGATCCTCTTCACTTGTGTCAACATCCAGGGTTACCTGCTCGGAATGAATCCCTAAGGCATGGGCTGTCTTATTTTTGGCAGCAACATAGGACTGAGATGCAGGATCTTCACCCACGAGAATGGTAACGAGACCAGGCACGACATCATGCTTTTCCTTTAACTCAGCAACTTCAACCTTCAGTTCTTCCCGAATCGCCTTGGCAGTTTCGGTTCCGCTTATGATCTTGGCACTCATGAAATCTCCTTCAAATTTAATTCGTACGGGGAATATAATCCAAACATTGCCCTTTCAGGCTCATAAAATCGTATTCCAATGGCGCGAAACTCCCTTCTGCTGTTTATAATAGCAACCAGCTTGACCTGCTGTATGGGAAGGAAACGCCTGGGAATAATCACGAAGTTAGGAGTCATGGATAATAGTGAAATTTTCCCTATTTTGCAACTAATTTATGCCCACAAAACACGCTTTTCGACCCTGCTAACTTCGTATAATTTAAAGATTTTCTCAGGAGCCAGTAACTCTACCTAGTAAAAATATGTATTTGTACGGAGGGAATATATAGTTGCCAGATGCTTGTTGCCAGTTACCAGTTACCTGCTGGGAACAAAACTAAGAACTGAGAACGAGCAACTACCTTCTGGCATTCTGGGCCAGCTTAACGATAATCTCGCTGGTGTGGGAGAGACGACTCGCTAAAGTCTGAAAAAGGTGCCGTGCTACCTTGGGCTGTTTTTCGATGATCTCCATCATCTTATCACCGGGGTAGCGCTTAATTTTAGAACGTCCCTTAGAAATAATGGAGGCAGAACGCATCTCACCCGAGATAGCTGCCATCTCGCCAAAATAATCACCTGGCTCGGTGATTTCAGCAATACGATTGCCATCCTTCACAACCATGAGGGTACCCTGGATGAGCTGAAAAAAATCAATATCATTATTGCCCTGATGAATAACAGAATCACCATCCTCATACAACTCCACATCAGGGTTAACCAGGTAGGCGGGCAGGCTTTCCTCAGACAGCACCGTACGGTGGATAACCTCGCGCAAATCCGTAACACCCTGGGTTGCCTTTAAAATAGCAGCCACCCGCAACGGATTCATACCTGCCTGAATGGCAATCTTACGGAGATGATCCTCTGGTACCTGGGCATTAATAGCCACACCCACCGCATCGGTACACTCAAGGAGCTCAAAAAAACCAACTCGTCCCTTATAACCACCACCATTACATGCCGCACACCCCTTAGGCTCATAGAGTTGCCACTCATTCGCCAGCATTTCCTCGGGAAAGCCCATACCGACCAACTCTTCTTCCGGAGGGCGATCAATGGGCTGCCGACATTTAGGGCAGAGCCGTCTACCAAGACGCTGGGCCAGTATCATGGTCAGCGATGAGGCCAACATAAAGGGCGGAATACCAATATCTATCAAACGACCAATGGTGGCTACCGCATCATTGGTATGCAGGGTAGAGAAAACAAGATGGCCAGTCATGGCTGCCTTAATAGCAATCTCAGCCGTCTCCATGTCACGGATCTCACCAACCATGATAATATCAGGATCTTGACGCAGGAAGGCCTTGAGTGCTGCGGCAAAGGTCATGCCCACCTCCTGATGAACATTGACCTGATTAATACCCTTGAAGTTAAACTCCACCGGGTCCTCAGCCGTGAGGATCTTGGTATCTTCTTTATTGAGGGAGTTTAAGGCTGAATAGAGGGTTACAGTTTTACCCGAACCAGTTGGCCCAGTAACAAGCAACAGCCCTTGGGGCCGATCAAGGCAACGCTTAAGGGCCTCAAAGCTCTCCACCTCAAAACCTAATTTAGTAAGATCAACATTAAGCGAACTCTTATCGAGAATACGCATAACAATGGATTCGCCATAGAGGGTAGGCAGGGTGGAGACCCGAAAATCCACCACCTTATTACGGCCAATGCGCATCTTGATACGACCATCTTGGGGCACACGACGCTCGGTGATATCAAGGGTAGCAAGAATCTTCACACGAGAGGTAAGGGCATTTTTAATACCCACCGGCAGGTTCATCGACTTATAAAGGGAACCATCCAGGCGATAACGCACCTGTAAGGACTTCTCATAGGGCTCGATATGCACATCGCTGACGCCATCCTTCACCGCCTTGATGAGGATACCATTGACCAATTTAATAATGGGCGCATCAGAGGCGGAAAACTCATCCGGCCCCTCATCGAGATCCTCGGCCTCAATGGCCATATCATCGGCAACTTCAGAGGCCAGAGAACCGAAATCATCAATGGAGACAACCTCCTCTTCTTCAACCTCATCCCCCTCTTCAACCTTCAGCAGCTCGTTATACTCATCATCGGAGATCTTATAATGTTTCCGGTAGGCCTCGATGATATCCCGTTCCGTGGAGACACAGACAGAAAGCCCCTTCTTGATCTCAAACTGTAACTCATCCACCGCCTGGGTATCGGTAGGCTCAGCCATGGTGATCTGCAAGGCCTTTTCAGTCTTGGCCAAGGGAAACATCATGAACTTCTTGGCCAATTCATAGGGCACAAGATCTACAACATCTTGGGAGATATGCTCATCAGCAATGGTAATTACGCTAAAATTCTGCACCCGACTGAGGATTTTAACAACCGTATCCTCATCAATATAGCCCAAGCCAAGCAGAATGGAGCTTAACCTTCCACCATCCTTCTTCTGAATCTCCAAGGCCTGATCAAGCTGACTGGTGACGATCTGCCCCTCCTTACGGAGGATGTCACCAATCTTCAGCTTGCCCATGCCGGACTGATCCTTCACAGAAGCGGCAAGGCGTGACTTATCGGATGTATTTGGGGGCATAGCGATAACAGGTTGAAAGAATAAGAAAAACGAGGAAAATGTAGCACCAATTTAGTGTATGAAATTGTTGCTCAAAATAGCAAGGAATTATAACTACGAACCGCAGAATATCAAACAAGAAATATTGAATGTCGAAGGAAGGTACTTTCCATATTAAGATATCTTCCGCACTTCATCCTTCGACATTTCTTGTTTGATATTCTGCGGTTCGTAGTAAAAAAAAGGGGCAGGCCCAGCCAACGCTGAACCTGCCCCTTTTATCAGACAGAAGTGGTATTCTAACTAAATCTTAGAATACACCCTTAACCCGACCAGTCTCCACATCAACATCAACGCGGCGATAAGCAGGATCTGAAGCAGTACCAGGCATAAGACTGATGGCACCAGCAACAGGCACAACAAAACCAGCACCTTTGTAGGTGAGGATGTCGCGGATGGGCAGGGTCCAACCGGAAGGTACACCTTTAAGGGCTGGGTTATGGGACAGAGAGAGATGGGTCTTAACCATACAGGTTGAAAGCTCATTGATCTCTGGATCAGCCTTGAGACGCTCAAGCTTCTGCTTAGCCTCTGGGGTGTAGCTAACGCCGTCAGCACCATAAACCTCTTTGGCAACCTTCTCGATACGCTCATCAAGGGGAGTGCTAAGCTCATAGAGGAATTTAAACTCGTTCTCTTCCTCACAGGCATCAGTAACCGCATCGGCAAACTCAAGGGCACCTTCACCACCATGCTCCCAATGACGGGACAGGGCAACGCGGGCTCCAGCGGCCTCACCAAT
>JAOZSN010000036.1:4470-21205 GCA_029939635.1 Deltaproteobacteria bacterium | reverse complement strand
ACACCCTAAAAAGGCGATTTAATCACATTAAATCACGCAGTTACTCTTGCTAGGACAGCCACTAGTTATGAGTGAGGAATTTATTTTTGTTAAAGATGGAAAAAGGCTGAAAAAACCAGGAGCAAAGAAGGGAGACCGAGCAGGTATAATAATATAGTGGCGTAAAGAGGTAGCTTCATTGGCTCATGTAATACCTATTTTGAAATTTTATATTTTTTGTTCGTGTCTAGGGGTGTCATGCTTCGGCCCAACAAGCTAAATCCGGCCCCCCCCTTTTAATGGGGGGCTACTCAGTGACCTGATAGGCACCTGATCCATAAGCATTGCACTTTGCGCTGGACAATCCTTCTATTGCGAATTGACAACAGCAAACCCACTTCATCGAGGGGGCAAAGATCTGGTTCCCGAGCTACTCAGTGAAACCGCAGAAGGAAGAGGGCACCTCGCAATAGTTTTGCTGTATATACTTGGCTCTTCATTAGGGATAAAAACAGTTAGCGAGTCACTAGAAACAGCATATGGAACATCGATCGAATCCGGCCCCATATCTTTAACCGTCATAGAAAGCATGCCGCCAGAGATACGATAGTCTCCACTAGCCACACCACCATCATTACCCCAAAGCACATAAGTTTTGCTATCAAAGCAAATCATTTCATCATCACTTTGCCAGTTGCCAGTGATATTATTCGAGTTAGCGGGGTGGGTAGAATCAGCTTTTGATGAAAGTAAGCATTTAAACGTTAACTCAACTGTACTGATGGGCATAAGGAGGGTTTTGTATGCTTGATAGGTATTATTGTTTCCCATATTAACAATTTGCATTTTTTCGCTTTTTTTCTGACAGTATTGGGTTGCCACATCGTACACAATTTTTTTAACAGCAGTGTAGCTACGGCCAGTATAAGCAACAGAATATGTGCCTTCACTAATCTGCATTATATTTTCAGCTGCCCTGTCCATGTGAGTTGGGCGGTTTCCGCAACCTAGCAATAGAATTAAACTGATAATTGATAAAGCTATTAGCTTCATGGGCTTAACCTCCCCAGGTCATGATTACAGAATATGTAATACGCTTTCATTTTTTGGTCATAATTTGTGAGAGAGGTACTAGCACTACCACTGCGATAGGTTTACCCCCTCCCCCCCTCTTTTTATCTCAGCACACAGCATTAACAGGGAAAAGGGGTTCGGGCAAGTGGTTTGCTTCATTGGCAGGCTAGTAAAGACCTAGCAGGTGTTGAATTTTATTAAGGAAGTTTGGCTACAATTAAAGAAAGAGGCAAGGGGTAAGGGGAGAGAAGACAAGGCAGATTTTTTTTATGGAGACTTGCTGATATGTAACTTCCTGGCAGACAGATCCATGGGGTGGAGGGTCGCTTTCAGCTATAGGGGAAGGACTGCTTTTGGTAGGATGCTTTCATTCTGCCCGGCAGAAAATAAAATAATACTTTATTCACCAAGGTAATTTTTCAATGTCCGATGTGTACTAATTTACGACTACCAACAAAAAAAGGCTTACAGTAGAAACTGTAAGCCCTTAATATTACTGGTACACTAGGCAGGATTCGAACCTGCGACCCCCTGATTCGTAGTCAGGTACTCTATCCAGCTGAGCTACTAGTGCATATGTGAAGCGCTGTTTATACTCTATTGCCTCAGGCGATTCAAGATTTTTTTTTACCAGACTGAGCGCAAACCCTGATGCTTGCGGATTTGGTCGATACGTCGTTCTAAATCCACTCGCCAATCTGCGTGGATACGGGCACCTGATGGGCCAATGAGTTCTGGTAAGCCATAAACTAGGCGGTCGGCGGCGCGGCTTGCCTCGATTACGGCTTCGATGGAGCGGGCCCCAAACTTGTATTGGGCCAATAGCAGGCGGAGCAAGAGACCTGATGTCTTGCGGGCCGCCTTTTTCCAGTGGGTATCCATCTGGTGGGCAATAATGAAGGCGCGTTTGAGTAAGATGCGGCGTAATTCGTCCAGTTCAGCGCTAGAGGCTGAGTCACGTAAAAGTTGTTCTGAGATCTCAATACCGTCAATATCGAGGACTACCCGTAAGCGGCTCATGAAATCAGGAATCTTTAGGGTTTTTGACATCTGTAGCTTCTCAGGGTCATCTGGGCTGATCATGTCCTCCATGCCTTGCCAGCATGACTTTACCCCACCAGCAAAGACAAAGATGGATCGGCCAATATAATAGGGCGTGCCATGGACATAGGTGACACCATCCTGCATTGAAGGTAGAAAATAGCGTAGATAACCGAACTCATGGCCATCATAGCGGCAGTCAAATTCATCCCAGAAGGTAATAGGTACCTTGCCCCGTGCCACTGAAGCACGGACGAGATCAATAGATGAATTTATCTCATCTGGTGAGGCAAACTGGGTAAGGTTGAATTCGAAGAAATCAAAGGGATTCTCCTCAAATTTGTTACCGATAACCCGCGCTACCTCTTTTACGGCAAAAGATTTTCCTGATCCTGGGGGGCCAAAGACTCCTAAGCAGAGGGGACGCTGGAAGTTTTCTTTAGACACATAGGAGTCCATCACCGACTGCAGGGTGAGCACCGGACCGATTTCTGCTGGGTCTGTGGTGCGAAGATGGCCGACATTGAACATGCGCAGAGTCGCAAAACCACTCTTCCGGCTTACCTCTTCTTTGAGATAATGGAGTACCTCTATGATAATATCCATGTAGCCATGGGTTGCGACACACGATATACCACGTGATTTTAAGATCTGGGATTGGTCAAAAAAGGCGCGCAAACCTTGCTTATTATCCTCATTCCACGTCTGGCTGGCCACCTGTTCCAAGGTACGATCAAACTGGTCTGAGAAGGGGGGGAGTTCAATGAAAAAGGGGTCTGGGGGGGCGTTATCACATGATTCGTCGCCAAGATATTCCTGGCTGAAATCAAGGGAAGGGAACTCTAATGTCTCGTCAAAATAGTAGCCATGTTCGTAAAGCCAGTTCCAGTTAGTCAGTACCTTTCTGGTGAAAATTTGGGAATGGCAGCGTCCTGATACCATGGTTTTATCTCTAATGCATTCCATGGCCAGCATGGAGGTGACCAGGGTGTCATAGGATGGTACAGAGCCTTTTTTGCGTGGAGAGCTTTTTTCTGGCAGGCTCCCTGGCCGATGCCGAAAGAAGATATGCTCTGGGGAAATTGACAGGATACCATGGGGAAACATTTCAATCATGATATGGCAGCGAAAACGATGGCTGATGTCATCCCATACACCTACCTCTGGAGAGCGCAAGGCGCGCAGGCTCATGGCCACCATGGACTCCCATATCGCAGAGCTATCCATTTCCATGCGGGTGGTCTCAAGATCAGAAAGGCGGCCAAAGAGCATAAATTTCTCGCCAAAGGCCTTGGCCCAACTAGCCCAATGGGCCACTGAGATACCCATGCCAATGACCCAGGCATTGGGGCTGAGTTGTTTAAGTTCCTCTGCAATTTGTGGAGGGTGACCACCATCATCAATAATGATGATTCCATCCTGGTCTGCCAGTTGTTCCTGGTTTTCTGCAGTTACTTGGAAGGCATTTTCATCATCCCCCCGCCCAGAAAAAGGCAAAATTTGATGAACCATGAACCAGCCATGGTCTTTTTCAATTTGAGCCCGACTATATTTACGGAAGACCTGGAAGATATCTTTTTGTTCACCATAGGTAAGTGTGGTGATCTTTGGGCAGATATTCTCTGTGGTAAGATAGGAGGCAAGCCAGGTGATACATTGGTCTAGGCGTCCTCCTTCCACTGCGACTGGTCCAGCTAGCAGTTCAACAAAGTCACCGGGGTTGTAGCCATAGGCTGGCAGGCTGCCCTCTTCGAGGAGGCTGACCTCCTTTATTGGCAAGTTGCGAATTTTAACATTGGAACCAAGAAAGAGAATCTTTTGTTCATTACCTTGGGCTTGAGAATCTGTCGTCATGGCGTTTCCTTGGGTGCAGTAACCTTGTTTTTCACAAAAATGACCACATGAATATTAATCCGACCTGTTTGCATTTTTGGCGTGATAGGGTCTCTCTTGGAAAATTATTCAAGGCACCCTTAAGTGAAAAGTATAGGCAGATGGGGTGGTAAAAGTAAAGGCTATCTAATGAGTTGATGCAGTTCCAGCTCCTGCTTGGCAATGGAACGCGCTAAGGCAAATTGCAGCTGGGCTCTGTACAGGTTGTGCTCGGGGTATGATGCGCTGAAATAGCAATTGCCGGAGAGGAAATCGGTGAGGAAACGTACTCCTAATTCAAAGGGCAGCAGCCATATGGCGTTGGGCAGGTAAGAGAGCTCCGCAGGGCTGAGAAGTTCTGTCCCTGTTTGTTGATATCCGGTCAGAAAGTGGCGGCAGATGGCGATGTCAAAATGGATGGATTGAGTATTGCGTTCCTCTTCATTATGACTGGCGGCACAGGAGCGCAGGCAGTCACCAAGATCGTGGAGGCGTAGGCCAGGGCCAACGGTATCAAGGTCGATTAGGCTGCAGGCCTGTTTGGTCTCACAATCAAAGAGGAAGTTTGTCAGCTTTGGGTCACCATGTATAATAGTATTACGCAATTCTCCTTGCTCTTTGGCACGGGATAGGGTTCTGGCGTCTTTCTGGTGAGATTGGATATAGTCAAGACATTGCCCAACCTCCTGGGGCAGGTCGGGTGAATTTGTAACGGCCTTGTGTAGTTGGGCAAGGTAATGGCCTGTATCGTGAAAATGATCAATGGTGGCAGGAAGCTGGTTGGCAGGAATGGTGGTGGCCAGCTGGTGGAAAAGGGCAAGGGCGTTGCCAAGGTCAAGGGCTGCTTCAGGGGTTTGTATTTGCGTAAGGGGCGTACTATTTGGGATGAAATCCATGGCTCTCCATAGATTTGCATCTTGGTCATGCCACCAGAGATTCCCATTTTGAGCAGGATGGAGTCGAGGGATTTGCCAGCGTGTAGCAAGGTTATGGGTTGCCTGCCACTGATCAAAGGCCTGACCAAGCCGGTCCATATTGCGGCAGCTTTGTTCAGGGTTGGCAAAGACCTTATTGTTGATCCTCTGCAGGATAAAGGCCTCACCATGGTTGGGTGTTATCAGCCAAGTACGGTTGATGTTGCCACCGCCCAACTCAACAGGAGTTATAATGGTGTTGGCATAAAATTGCTGGGCTGCCTGCTGGATTTGTTTTGGGCGGAGTATCTCTGGTTTCACAAATATATGCTAACCTGCTATGCTGAAAAAAAGAATAATTTTTTAAAGACAAAGGGTCGAGAGGCAGCTGTTTTTGTCGGCAATGGTCACCAATACACAGGGATTGGATGGTATGGATCTTCAAAAAAAATCAATTTTTGCCGCAGCGTCATCGGCCAATGATGTCAATGATCTTGCTGGTTTGCGGCGGGCCTTGCTAGAGTTAACCAGGCATACCTGGTCCTCGGTGTTTCTCACCGAGGAGTCGTTGATGAGTAGCCACGCCAAGACCGAGTTGACCTTGGAGCAGTTTCTCATCCATAAGGCCAATGTGTCGCAGATTGAGATTATTCAACACATCATTGAACTCAAAGGCGTCTATGGATTTTATGTGGCCAATATTTTTGTGGAGGCAGGGATCAACCATCTTATTCCCGCCTATACTGCCTTTGGCTTGCAGGTGCTGCCGCTGGCTTTTTTTGATCGGCGTATTTACTGTCTTACTGCCCGGGAAAATGCTGCTGATAGCCGTATTGCCTTTGCCAATGAGCAGACCAGGGAGGAGTTTAGCCTCATTTCGTTGGGAACTATTGAGCATCTCTCCTCCCGGGTAGAGGAGGTGTATAATGCCTTGGAGCGTAATGACAGCAGTGCCCTGCGCCTGGGGGAATATCTCGTCCAGCAGGGCCATGTGCGGGAGGATCAGCTGCAGGATTGTCTGGCTGAGCAGAAAAAGAGTGGCGGCCTGTTGGGTGAAATTTTACGTCAGGGCGGGGTTGTTTCGGAACTCATCTTTTATCAGTCCCTGGCAGGTCTTTTAGAGTTACCCCATTATTCCAGTGCTGAATTGCTCCGGGTGGCTGATCCCCTTGTCTGTCGGCAACTTCCTCTTGTTTTTGCTAAGAATAATAAGATTTTACCCCTGCGCAGTGAGGGTGATACCTTGTGGCTGGCTGTGGCTGATCCCCATAATCAGGAACAGATAGATGCTGCTGCCATTGCCTTGAAGGCCTCTAATGTGCAACTGGGTATTGCCTCACCTTCGGCCTTGCAGGCCGCCATGAATTCCTTGTATCAGGAGCAGGCTGATGTCATGGATCTCTTCATGCCAGTGGAAGATTTAGCGGATGAGGTGCAGGTAGATAGTGTCACTATCCAGGCGGAGATGCCACGTTATTTACATTACATCATGTATGAGGCAGTGCGCAAAAATGCTAGTGATATCCATCTGGAGCGTTATGAAAACCAGGTGATTATCAAATTTCGCATTGACGGCCATCTACGCATGGTGCGGGAGATGACCTTTTTAAATGGCCGCAATGTTCAATCCTTCATTAATAAGATCAAGATAGACGCCAAACTTGATATTGCTGAGCAGCGTCGGCCCCAGGATGGGGTCATCCGCAAATACGTCAATGATAATGTCGTGGATTTTCGGGTGGCCATTGTTCCCACCTTGTGGGGGGAAAACGTTGTGCTGCGGGTGTTGAATCAATCTTCCCACATACCGCGCCTTGCTGAGTTGGGGTTACCTGCCCAGGAGCTGCGTACCTTTGAGCATATCATTAAAAATCCCCAGGGTTATATACTGCTCACCGGCCCCACCGGCTGCGGCAAGACCACCACCCTCTATGCCATCCTGCAGGAATTGGTGAAGACGGATAAGAAGATTATTACAGCTGAAGATCCCATTGAGTATGCCATTTCTGGCATTCAGCAGAGCCAGGTGAACGATGCCATCGGCAATACCTTTGAAAAATATATGCGTTCATTTATGCGCCTTGATCCAGATATTATCCTGGTGGGGGAGATCCGTGATCAGGATACAGCCATGATGGCCACCAAGGCGGCCATGACCGGCCATCTTGTTCTTTCCACTCTGCATGTTAATGACTCGGTAAGCTCCGTACGCCGTCTGGCTGATTTACAGGTAGAGCTGAATCTGATTTCCCAGACATTATTGGCGGTAATCAGTCAGCGCCTGGCCCGTAAGATCTGTCCAAACTGTCTGCATCCTTACGAACCAGACGGTTTGCTTTTAGAAAATGCTTTCCCCAATGGTCTGCCCATGGATATTTCCTTTGTTCATGGCAGCGGTTGTCTGGCCTGTGATCATACCGGGTACCATGGTCGACTTGCCTTTGTGGAGTTTTGGCAACCTAAGGTAGAAGAGCGCAGTCTCATTGATCAGGGCTGTGATGGCTATAAATTGCAGCAGGCTGCAGTGGAAAACGGTTTGAAGTTATTAGCCGCTGATGCCCTGGAAAAAGTACAGCATGGCCTCACCACCATAGAAGAGGTGACAGGGACAGTGCCCATGAGTCAAATTGAGGTGTACCTACGTCTGCGAGCTGCACTGCACGATAACAGTTGAAAGATTATTTTTTTAGCCCCTGGCTGATCTTGCTCAGGCGATTGGTCTGGTCGTGTTGTTGGTATTGGGGGGTGACCGGTTCCTGCTTCAAGAATTTTTCACTGAGCAGGTAGGCCAGAATGATGGTTGTGACAATGGTCAAGAGAATGATGGTATCTTTGGTGTTTTTTTTCATGATGATGCGGTTTTTTGGTCTCTCTACATTTTTTTCTTGTTGCGTTCCCGGCGTGCTCAGGTTTTGGTATCTCTATCAATATAATACATCTTTCTTCTTGGGATGAAAATAGTAAAAGGTTGGGGAATTGAGCATGGCATTACCGTGGCAGGTTGTTGATAGTATCGAAACTTCAGAGGGGCTTTTAGAGCTGCGCCAGCGTGGTGAGAGTGATTTTCTTATAACCATTGCCAACCGGGTCTTGATGAATTCCCATGCCAATCGTTCTGAGATTGTTCTTTCCGAGTTGGCCTGTCAGGCCTTGGCTTCACGAAAACAACCCCGGGTACTTGTTAGTGGTCTTGGTATGGGGTTTACCTTGAAAGCAGCCTTGGATAGCTTACCTGCCAAGGCTCAGGTGGTGGTGGTAGAGATTAACCCCGTTGTTGTCAAGTGGTGCCAGGGGCCGATAAACAGCCTTACGGATGATGCCGTGAATGATAGGCGGGTAACGGTGGAGGTTGGCGATGTGGCACAGGTTATTGCCCAGACCGCCATGGCTCAGGATAGCAGATTTGATGCTATCATCCTTGATCTTTATGAAGGGCCCTATGAGGAGGATCATCTTTTTGGCGATGGAGCCTTGCATTTGGCTGCTGCCGCCCTGAAGAATGATGGTATCTTTGCTGTCTGGTCAGAAGATCCTGATAAAGGTTTTGAAAGGCGCCTGCGTGATGCCGGCTTTGATTTTGAAAAGCAGCGTCCTGGTCGTGGTGGGCGTCGGCATGTGGTCTATCTGGCGCGATTGCGGCAGCAGACGGGAAAAGGTCGGACGGCCAGCAGGCGTCCTGCAGGAAGAAAGAAAAAGTCCCGGCGTTAAAATCTCTATGGAACAGTTTTTCATCGACCATGGTCTGTTGGCCCTTTTTGCCTTGAGTTTTCTGGCCAGCTCTGTGCTGCCGCTGGGTTCTGAATGGCTGCTGGTGGCTTTGGTTCTGCAGGGGCATGATCCTTTTCCTGCCGTCATTGTTGCCAGTGTGGGCAATTATCTCGGTGCCTGTACCACTTACGCCATTGGTATCTGGGGAGGTGCCTTTTTGGTTAAAAAAATAGTGCGTATTGATGAACAGCAGCTAGGTCGAGCCCAGCAGCTGTATCAGCGCTACGGCTCCTGGTCACTTTTTTTCTCCTGGCTACCCATTATTGGTGATCCTCTCTGTCTGGTGGCTGGTTCCCTCGGTCTTCATTTCCTGCCCTTCTCACTGCTTGTTGCCAGTGGCAAATTGGCCCGTTACGTGGCTGTGGCTCTCTTAGCCGCATAACCCTATTTCACCTGGTCGTGGTGCAAGATGAACTCATAAAAGGCCTGATATGCTGCTGGCAGGCTGCGTTTTTTATGGGTGATAAGGAAAAAATAGCGCAGCATGGGGGTGGATGACAGGGGAATCTCCTGGAGAATACCGCTGTGCAGCTCTTCGCTGATTGCTTTTTGGGAGAGGATTGAAATTCCTAATGAGGCCTTTAATGCCTCCTTTACGGCAGCAGTGGAGCCGAGGATAGCTCCTATGGGAAGTTCCTGACAATCTACGCCCATTTCTTTTAAAAAACGTTCCATTACCACTCTGGTGCCAGATCCTTTCTCCCTGATGAGAAAGGGGGCATTACCGAGCTCGTCGATATTTGTAATGGCCGTTGCCAGCTGTGGAGAGCCAGCACAGACCAGTTCATCCTGGTAAAATGGGGTCATGCGTAATTGCTTATGGTTGATCTTGGCACCCACCACTCCTGTAAATATTTCATGGCTGGCCACCAATTCTGCCACCTGGGCCGTATCGTGGATGCAGATTTCAAAGGAGACCTGTGGGTTGTCCTGCTTAAAAGCGGCAGCCAGGGCGGGTAACAGGTAGGTTCCGGGTATGGTGGACGCGCCAACGGTCAAGCGTCCCCTTATTGTGCCACGGTTTTGCTGCAATGCCTCACCGACCCGGCCTAGTTCCTCTATAACCTGCAAGGCATGGGGCAGGATAAGTTCGGCTTCGGCAGTGGGGAGGATCGTTCGGCCCAGGCGATCAAAGAGTTTGCAGTCCAGCTCGGTTTCCAGATTTTTGATATGTTCACTGATGGTGGGCTGGCTGATGAACAGGGCGGCAGAGGCCTTAGAAAAGCTGCGATTTTGATAGACTGAAACAAAAATTTTCAAATGATGTATATCCATAATTCCGATAGTAAAGAAATGGTGAAAAAAAACAAGGAACGATTTTTCCTAACCAAAAAAATAATATAATTTTTTTGGATCAACACCCAGGACGGAAAATATTCGCTGTTCCTTGCTATAATGGGCACTCATGCCCAAATGGTAAATAAATGGTTTGTAAGTTTTGGCTGAATTAATGGAAAAAAGAGTATGGAAGAGTATTTGCGAGTATATGAGAGTAAAAAAGGTCGTTTAGGGTTTAATTAAAAGCCGAACAATAGCGGTCGGTTATGGGTAAACTCCCATATTTTCGCCATTTTTGAAGGCAATGTGAAAAAGGACGTTTTTCTGCTGAAATAGAGGTTGTTTTGGCCTGAAACAGCACAGGGTAAGGGTCTGCAGATTGTTGATAACTTTGTTTTTTTTTTGTTAAAATCTTGTGAAATCGCTTTTGACTCTTCGGCCGCTTTCCACTAAAACCTCTGCAACAGTTTTCGAAAGTATCCTCTTCCTAAAAAGTAAAATACAGAGTGACCCTTCACCATGTTGTGGAAATCTATTCAGCAGATCCTTTGTCAGAAAATACCTGAAAACGTCTATTCCCTCTGGATTTCACCTGTAACGGTAGAGGAAAAGGATGCTAATACCCTGGTTATTACTGGGCCGGACTCATTTTTCTGCGATCGTTTCAATGATAATGTCATGGCTGCCATCCACGAATGCCTTGAGGAAATGGGTCAGGGACAGGTCACGGTTCGCTTAGAGGCTGCCGTGGGGCAGAGCCTGTCAGCTGCACCGCGAACGAAGCAGATGCGTCTGCCTTCCATGCCTAAGACGGTTCCTTTTACCAAGTCTCTCCATCCTAAATATACCTTTGATGAATTCATGGTGGGTAACTGTAATGCGTTTGCTCACTCAGCCTGTCAGGCGATAGCTGAAGATCGTCAGGAACTTGGGAATTGTCTCTATGTGAATGGTGGTACTGGTCTTGGTAAGAGTCATCTCTCCCAGTCTGTGGCGCATCATATTGTCAGTCATTCCCCTGAGACGCGCATGCAGTATGTTACGGCCCAGCAGCTCACTGTGGAGATGGTTAAGGGTATCCGCACAAACACCATGCCTGACTTTAAGCGTAAGTACCAACGCAACTGTGATGTGCTGCTGGTGGAGGATGTTCAGGCCCTGTCTGGTCGCACCAAGACCCAGTCAGAATTCGCTGAAACTCTGGATATGCTTATGGAGGGAGGCAAGCGGGTGGTGATGACCTCATCACTGGCCCCTAATGATATCAAAGATATTGATGCAGGCCTGCGTTCCCGTCTTTCTTATGGTCTGATAACCACCATTAACCCCCCCTGTTTTGACACCCGTGAGAAGATTATTCGCCGGAAAGCTGGCAATTGTGATTTGGCTCTTTCCGATGATTTAGTGGGCTATATGGCTGAGAACGTCAAGGGTGATATTCGTCGTTTCGAGTCGATCATCGTTGGCCTCAAGGCCCAGTCTGCCTTGTTGAATGCCGTACCTGATCTGGATATGATCAAGGAGACCCTGCGAAATATTATTGGCGAGGGGCGGCAGATAACACCAGAGATGATTCGCGATTTTATTGCCGGCCAGTTTAAGGTAACCATTAATGATTTACAGTCCAAGTCACGTAAGAGGCTCATCGCCTTTCCCCGCCAGGTTTCCATGTACCTGGCTCGCAAACATACCGATTATCCTTTGGCAGAGATCGGCCAGGCCCTTAATCGTGACCACTCCACCGTGGTTCATTCAGTGAAGGCTATTACCAATAAGATGGCCCGCGATGGTTCCATCCGTGGTCAGTTGGAACATCTTTCTGATAAGCTGGAGAAGAAATTTTTGTAAAAGTTTGTGAAGGGTTGTACATAGCCTGAAGGGAATTTAAGGAAAAAGGGGGAATTTGCCACATAGGCATATTCCCCTTTTTTTGGCTTATTTTTTGGTAGGACTCTATTTGTCTGTGCATGTGGTGTATCTCTGGGTGTGTGAGGGGATCTACTCCTTGATAAGGATAGGATGAGGTGGTAGGGTGGTTTTGGGGTATTTCTTGTTATTCTGTATGTTTATACAGATCACTGTCCATGAATATTCTCTGCTTGAACGTATCATTATTTCAAGATTGCCAAGGGGCAAGAAGTACAGAGGATGGAAGATCAAGGCTTTGAACAACTAGAGCAACGGTGTTCGCTGGGAGAGATGAAGGAAGTACCTCCTGCGGCGGTAGAGGAGAGTTGGGGGGACTATGTTGACAAAAAACTATTTTAAATATTGGGCCAAGGCCGACAAAGGGCAAGATGGCGAGAGGCCAAGCTATCATCTCCTCCCTTATCATTGTCTGGATGTGGCGGCGGTAGCTGAAATCTGGTGGCGAGAAAGTAAATTTTTGCAACTCTTTTTCCCCTGGCAGGGCAGGATGAATAAGGAAGAATGCCAGGCCTGGGTTTTGTTTTTTACAAGCCTCCACGACCTGGGCAAACTGGATCTACGTTTCCAGATGAAATCACCTGATACCGTGCAACTTTTACAGGGTGATCTTGTCGCCGCCTTTCCGTCCATCATAAAGCCCCAGGTGAAGAAATATGATCATGGTTCGGCTGGTTATTGCTGGTTTGGGCACGAGGCTATGGATTATGGCTGTAATTTAGTCAGTATAGATGCTGCAGATGATTGGTTTCGTTGTGTTGCTGGTCATCATGGTTCTTTGCCCACCAGTTCTATCAGTGGCACTCCTCCTTTAATAGGCCCTAATTTTATTGAAAGGGATAAGCTGGCAAGGTTGGAATTAGTCACTTCCATGGCAGAATTGTTTCTTTATCCCATTGGGCTTTCATTGGCAGAAATTCCGGAATATGTCCCTGATTTTCTGGCTGGATTTTGTAGTGTCTGTGATTGGCTTGGTTCCAACAGTGATTATTTTCCTTTGCTGTCCTCTCCGCAGGATCTGCAGAAATATTACGCCTCCCGCCTGCCTATGGCCACTAAAGCATTGGCTCAAAGTGGTGTTCTTTCATCCTTACACTCGCAAGGGGGGATGAAAAGTCTCTATCCCTTTTATCAGCCAAGGGATGTACAAACTTTGGTGGATGATTTTAAAATTGGGCAGGGTTTGACCATAATCGAGGCACCAACCGGCTCAGGAAAGACTGAAGCGGCCTTGGCATATGCTGTGAGGTTATTGGCCAACGGACTGGCTGATTCATTGATCTTTGCCTTGCCTAGCCAGGCAACGGCAAATGCCATGCTGAGTCGTCTTGAGGAAGTAACAGACCGCATCTTTAGTCATGGGAAAAATGTAATTTTGGCCCATGGAAAGAGCAAGTTTAATGATGGTTTTGTAAATTTACAACGTATTGCCCAACTGCACCCGGAACAAGGACAAGAGGAGGCCCAAGTGCAATGTGCCCAGTGGTTGGCCTCCAGCCGGAAACGGGTTTTTCTGGGGCAGGTTGGGGTGTGTACTATTGACCAGGTGTTGCTCTCTGTATTGCCGGTTCGGCACCAATTTGTCCGTTCTTTTGGGGTGAGAAAAAGCATTCTCATTATTGATGAGGTTCATGCCTATGACAGCTATATGTATGGCCTATTACAGCAGGTTTTGCAGGGGCAAAGCAAAGCTGGAGGCAGTGCTATTCTGCTCTCTGCCACTTTACCCGCCTTTCAAAAAAGGAATTTGTTGCAGTCTTGGGGCGTTGAATATCCTGGGCAGAACGAGCCGTATCCCCTTGTAATCCAGGCTGTTTCAGAGAAGGTCACTAGCCACGCCTTGACAAAGAACAAACAAGGTTCACCATGGCAGGTCTCACTAACTCTGATTCCTTCACCAGAGTTAGTCTTCACCGATAGTTTGATTGAGGAAATTGTCATCAGGGCAGAGAGTGGAGCCATGGTCGGAGTGGTTTGTAACCTGGTGGCTGATGCCCAAAATTTGGCTCAACAGCTAGGTAATAAAACAAAGGTACCAGTGGATCTTTTTCATTCAAGATTTCGTTTTCGGGATCGGATGGAAAGGGAGTCTGAGGTTTTGGAAACCTATGGCAAAAATGCAAAACGAGAGGGACGTATTCTTGTGGCAACGCAAGTTATAGAACAATCCCTTGACCTTGATTTTGACTGGCTTGTGAGTCAGCTTTGCCCCATTGATTTGCTCTTTCAGCGTTTGGGGCGTCTTCATCGGCACGATAATAAACGGCCATCCTGCTGCACGCATAAAAAATGTGCCGTTATTGTCCCGGCAGGTGATCTTTTGGATTTTGGCAATAGCCAGTGGGTGTATCGAAATACCAGGGCCTTGTGCCGAACACATCTTCTTCTTGAGCAAAACAACCCCTTGATTTTCCCAAAGGCATATCGAGACCTGATTGAACTGGTATATCAAGAGGAACCATGGCCTGACGAACCTGAAGAATATGAGATGCATTTTGAGAAGTATAAAAAAGAACAGGAGGGGAAACATTATGCTGCTATTCAGTTGGCTCATGCCCACAGTGTGCCTCTACCTGATACAGATGGTTTTGCCGCAACCCTTACCCGTGATGGCAAGATGAATATTTCCGTTGTTCCTGTGCTGGACAATGACGGCAAGAAAACCAGTTTGGATGGTTCCTCTCTGGATGATTTGTCGGATCTTGAACTGTTGGAGGTAATGACTCTTGAAACTATTGGTGTGGCGCAGAATTGGCGAGAATCTCTACGAGAATACCTACCTGATGTGGGAGAAGACCAGCTATGTTATCTGCCCATGACCAAGGGGAAGGCTGGAGAATTTTATAATTTGAGCCTACGCTACACCTTTGAGCGTGGCCTTGAAAAAATAGAGGATGAAGCATGAATTTACTACAGGATAAATGGATACCTGTTCAGCTTGGCACAGCTGAAGTCGAGTTAATAGCCTTGCAAGATCTTCTCTGCCAGGAAAATGACTGGCAGATATGTCTTAACCGGGATGATATGGAACTTGCCACCTTACAATTACTGGTCTGCCTGGTGCAGGTGATTTTTATGCCAACGGACAAACGCCACCTTGTACAACGGTGGCAGCAACCACTGTCTGAAAAGGAATATAAAGAGGGGATTCAACCCTTTAATGAGTGGTTTGATTTATTGCACCCCAAATACCCGTTTATGCAGATCTGTGGAGTAAAATCCACGAAGATTACTCCCATTCAAAAACTTTTTATAGGCTTGCCTGATGGCAATAATCACGCATTTTTTAACCGACCGGATGAATACAGGCAGGCATCCCTAGCCAATGCCGCCATCCTTCTTTTTAATCAGGCCATGAATAGTCCAAGTTTTGGTGGTGGTTTTAAAGGGGCCCTACGGGGAGGAGCTCCTGTAACTACCCTTGTTATTGATGAGAGTTTGAGGCAATCAATTTGGTGTAATGTTCTAACCAAAGAATTTTGTCTGCCATTATATCCAGAGATCAAGCGTGATGTCCCCACCTGGGTTGTACCAATTAAAGCAAAAGAGACAATGCATACTGCAGAACTTGGCTTTATCAGAGGGCTATTCTGGCAACCTGCCCACATAGAATTAATCTGTGGGACAAATGGCGTAGTGACAGGGTTTAATAAAGAGCGGTTTCCATTTACCATTCAAGATGAAGTGCAGGTGCGTTGGCCTCATCCCCATGGAGTAAAAAAATGGGCAATTAAAAAAGGTGAACGGGAGGAAAAATTTCTTTCTTTCACCACAGAAGCACCGGCCTGGACTTCTTTGGCAGCACTTTTGGTGGAACAGCAGGGGGAAAAAATTGGTAATTCACCTGCCCTTGTTTTGAGCCAATATCAACAGGTCTTCCGGGGGCGCCCCCTTCATCTGGCTATTGGAGGATACCGAAATAAACAAGCACTTATTCTCGAGCGACGCCATGAGGTTTTTTACTTTAAAAAAGGCTGGCCGGAGGGAATAGGCCATATTCAGTATATTATTGACTATGCCTTGAGTTGTAAGGGGGTTTTAAGGAAGAAAATGTACGGTTTGAATAAGAACCTTGGCCTTAACGGTTTGGATAAAAAAAGTGAATCAATTTTCTTTAAACAAACAGAAGGCCTTATTCACCATGTCTTGCAAGAGTTTGATTGGCAACAGGCCATAGAAGAGGTCAAAAAATCGTATGTAAAATTAACCAACATGACAAAACAGATTTTTGAAGATCTGGTCGCCCCATATGACCATGATCCTAAAATGATGAAAATTATCGTTAGAAGTCGTGCGGCATTAGCGAAAGATCTAAAACAAATGGAGGGCTAAAATGGCTGAGCAGATATTACCTGATTTTCAGAAATTGCTGGTAAATTACCAGCATAAACTTGGCAATGGCCAACGGGCAGATATTCGCAGGGCGACTGATCCTGATGCCTTGCTCGATATTCCGGCCTTTTATTACCTTATTCAGGGCTGTGGGTTAAAGCCAGGTCCTCAGGCTGGGCGGGTCGCCTATTTCCTGCCCTATGTTGAGCATAAGAAAGGAGCCGAGGCCATAGGACGTCAGATGGCAGAGAAAAACATTAGTGAAACTCGTCTCTTTCAGGTAATTCGGGCTGAGTCTCCGGATGATCTTGTTTATCTACGTCGCCTTTCTCAACAGATGAAGCCATGTGTTGACTGGCTGGACTTTGGCAGAATGCTCTATTACTGGGGAAAGAACAGCAAGCGACAGATGCTGAAAGACTATTGTTTGCAGCCCCGGAAAGAACATAAATAAAAAATACTCTTTGAGAGGAATTACCATGACTGAAAAGAATTACATCAATTTCCATTGTCTCATCTCCCATAGCCCGTCATGTCTTAACCGTGATGAT
>JAOZSN010000036.1:0-4460 GCA_029939635.1 Deltaproteobacteria bacterium | reverse complement strand
ATGCAAAAAACCGCTGTCTTTGGTGGCAAGAGAAGGGTTCGTGTTTCAAGCCAGAGTTTGAAACGCACCATGCGTCATTCTGACTATTATAAAAATAATGTCAGCCAGCCCTCTGATCGAACCCGTGAACTTGGCAGTCTATTAAATACCTATACGGAAAAACTGGCCGATAAGTTTGCCCCAGAGCTTGTTGCCGCAGTGGTGAAAATGATTGCCGGGGTGAAAGAAATAGCTGATGATACTCAAGCTGGTGCCGTTGCCCCCTGGGCGGTTGGTGAGGTCGGTAAATACTGTCAGATTTACCAGGCACTGAAATCAGAACATAATACTGAAAAGGATTTTGAAAAAGCCTGGAAAAAGATCTTAAAAAAAAGCACTGACTTTAAAACTGCTCTGGCAGACTCTGCCGATATTGCCCTATCTGGCCGTATGGCAACCTCTGGTATTATGACCTCCATTGATGCCTCCTTTTCCTTGGCCCATGCCATTACCACCCATACGGTCAACGGTGATATTGACTGGTTTACTGCTGTGGATGATCTCATTGTTGAAAGTGGTGAGACAGGTTCCGGGCATCTGGCTACTCAGGAATTTTCAGCCGGGGTTTTTTATCGTTATGGCAGCCTTAATATTCGTCAATTGCAGGATAATCTTGGTGGTGTTAGCCGGGCCGAGGCATTAGACCTCGCTAAACATCTCCTCCATCTGCTCTGTACTGAGGTGCCTGCAGCCAAACAAAACAGTTTTGCCGCCTTTAATCATGCCGATTTTGCCTTTGTCTCTTTTGGTGATATGCCCATTTCTCTGGCCAATGCCTTTGAGGAACCTGTTGAGCAGGGCCGCAAGGGTGGTTTTCTTCTACCTTCCATTGCCAAGTTTTGTTCCTATCAAAAGAAAATGTATGAGGGGTATGGCATAGACGACCAAAAGGCCTGGTTTTCCCTACAGGAATGTGAGCTTTCCGATGGTCAAAAAAAGAGTCTTGCCGATCTTGAGCAGTGGGTAAGCCAGGATGCGGGGCAGGCTAATGCGTAATTATCTTATCCTTAAACTCCAGGGTGCCATGCAAGCCTGGGGCATTCACACCTATGAGGATTATCGGCCAACCAATCTCTTTCCAACCAGAAGTGGCATCATTGGCTTGCTTGGAGCATGCCTGGGTATTGATCGTGATGATATCCAGGCCAGGCAAGAGCTGTCTGGTGGTCTTGTTATGGCAATTAGGGCTGATGCCTCTCAAAATTTTAGGCCTCAAATTATTACTGATTACCACACAATACTTGCGGCCAGAAAGGTCAATGGTCAGGCTCGTAAAGATGCCATTTTGTCATCAAGAGAATATCTCTGCGACGCAATCTATACAGTTGCCCTTTCCTGTGACAGTGCGGAAATATCATTGGCTGATTTAAGCAATGCGGTACGCAAACCTCACTATACGCCTGTTTTAGGACGGAAGTCGTGCCCGTTGATGCGACCCTTGTTTGAGGCAGAAGTTGAAGCTGAATCATTCCTTGCCGCCTTGACTATGGTCGAACCCCGGCAAGGAACTGTCTATAGTGAGGAACCTTTTGCTGGGGCTTCTGTCCTTGAAATTCGAGATGTCCCATTGCCGACACAGGTCAGAGAGTTTGCAAAGCGCAAGGTCTATGTTCTTGGACAGGGAGGAAATCATGTATCTCAGTAAATGTCTGATTTCAAATCGCAGACCCTTGAATCCTTATGAGATTCACCGGAAAATATGGTCATTGTTCCCTGACAGGCCAACAGCAACAAGAGATTTTTTGTTCAGAGTTGAAAAAACATCTCCAGCTGGGCAGGCAATTTTGCTGCAATCTGCCATGGCTCCAGTTGCTGGAAATAGGAATGTCTCCATAGTTGGTCATAAAGAGGTGGAGTATTCTTTTGGGCAAGGAATGGCATTGCGTTTTCATCTTACGGCCAATCCCACTAAACGAATTCGTGATTTTGGTGGCAAAAAGAAAAATCAGGGTCGATGCCGTGTTCCTCTTGTTGATGAGGATGAAATTCAGGCCTGGCTAGTACGGAAATTCGCAGACTCAGCCCAACTCCATGAGGTGGTTGTTGCCAGTAAAGATACTCTCTATTTTCGCAAAAAGGAAATGCCGGGTAAAGTTGTGACGGTAACGTATAACGGTTTGTTAACGGTGAGTGATGGTGATCTCTTAAAAAAGATGGTCATAAAAGGAATTGGTCCAGCCAAGGCGTTTGGGTGTGGGTTGCTTTCTTTGGCAAGGATCTGAAAATATGGAAACCAAACTAGCCATTTTCAAAGGTAAAGAAATTCGCCGGACTCTGCATAATGATGAGTGGTGGTTTTGTATTGTTGATATTGTCGAAGTTTTGACAGACAGTGTTGATTCCAAACAATATTTGAAAAAGATGCGTCAGCGTGATCCAGAGCTTAATTCCTACTGGGGTACAGTTTGTACCCCCCTTCCTTTGCTGGCACCTGATGGCAAAACAAGAAAGATTAACTGCGCCAACACCGAAGGCATTTTTCGTATCATCCAGTCCATTACTTCCCCCAAGGCTGAACCCTTTAAACGCTGGTTGGCCAAGGTCGGCTATGAGCGGGTGCAGGAGATTGAAGACCCCGAACTTGCCACCAAAAGAACCAAGGCATTGTATCGGGCCAAGGGGTATTCTGAGGCCTGGCTCGAAAAACGAATGCGGGGCATTGCTGTTCGAGCCGAACTTACTGATGAGTGGCAACGACGTGGGATTGAAGAACAACCGGAATATGCGATTTTGACGGCAGAAATTTCAAAGGCAGCCTTTGGCCTGACTCCTGCCGAGTATAAAGATTTAAAGGGATTGAAACGGCAAAATTTGCGGGATCATATGACAGATCTGGAACTGATTTTTTCCATGCTGGGCGAGGCGGCCACCACTGAGATTGCCCGTAAACAGGATGCCAGAGGATTCCCTGAAAATAAGGTGGCTGCAAAAAAGGGTGGCAAGATAGCAGGGGATGCCAGAGAAAAATTAGAGATTGAGACAAATGACAGGGTGGTTAGTGTTGAAAATTACCTGACAGAGCCAGAAGGGCAGAAACGATTAAAAGGCAAGAAATAGAGAGCAAGGAGGGCTAATGGAGACAATTTTACCGCAGCTTAAACCCATCCCCATGAAAGAACGGCTTTCTGTCCTGTTCATTGAATATGGTCGGTTGGATGTGAAAGATGGTGCCTTTGTTGTGGTGGACAAGAATGGGGTGCGGACTCATATCCCGGTGGGATCGGTGGCCTGTTTGATGTTGGAGCCGGGGACACGGGTGAGTCATGCTGCTGTTACCTTGGCTTCACGGGTTGGCTGCTTGCTGGTTTGGGTTGGTGAGGCTGGGGTCAGGCTCTATGCCTCTGGCCAGCCTGGTGGAGCCAGGGCTGATCGGCTCTTGTATCAGGCAAAACTTGCCCTGGATGATACGGCTCGCCTCAAGGTTGTTCGCAAGATGTATGAGATTCGCTTTAAAGAAAAACCTCCAGCCAGGAGAAGTGTGGAGCAACTTCGAGGTATTGAAGGGGCACGGGTTCGTAAGCTCTATCAACTTCTGGCCAAACAGTACAAAGTTCCATGGACACGGCGGAATTATGACCACAGTAATTGGGGAAGTGGTGATGTGGCCAATCGTTGTCTCTCTTCAGCCACGTCATGTTTATATGGTATCTGTGAGGCGGCAATTTTAGCAGCGGGCTATGCCCCGGCAGTGGGTTTCATCCATACTGGTAAACCTCAATCCTTTGTCTATGATATTGCAGACATATTCAAGTTTGACACTGTGGTTCCTGTGGCCTTTAAAATTGCAGCTAGAGACCCTTATGATCCTGAAAGGGCTGTTCGTCTGGCCTGTCGTGATTCTTTCCGGCAAACCAAAATTTTAAAACGAATTATCCCGTTGATAGAAGAAATCCTGGCCGCAGGTGGCCTTGATGCCCCCAAACGGCCAAAAGAATCTGTGGCTCCGGCCATTCCTAATAAAGAACAGGTGGGTGATGCTGGTCATCGTGGTTGAAAATGTACCACCAAGGTTACGGGGTCGTCTAGCTATCTGGTTGTTGGAAATTAGAGCCGGAGTCTATGTGGGCAAATTATCTCGGAGGGTTCGGGAAATGATTTGGCATACAGTTGAAGAAGGTTTGGCTGATGGGAATGCTATAATGGCATGGAGCACAAATACCGAGGCCGGATACGACTTTTTAACAGCAGGTAAAAACAGGAGGATACCTGTGGAGTTGGATGGAGTAAAGTTGGTGTCTTTTTTTGAGGAAAAAACTGCTGAAAATGTTGGTACGAAATCCAATGCTTGATTAATTTCGATTTTTCAGGCAAATATGAGAAGTATGTTCCCCACAGTCGTGGGGATGAACCGGCGTTTTGGGAACGCAAAAAAAAACAAAAAACATGTTCCCCACAGTCGTGGGGATGAACCGTTTACCCAT
>JAOZSN010000164.1 GCA_029939635.1 Deltaproteobacteria bacterium | reverse complement strand
CTCGCTTACCGGTCCGTGAGGTTAAACCCACCGGTTTCAAACCGGTGGTTGTTTATTTCTGTACTTCTTTATTCCTCAATTTCTGTCGTATCAAGATGATACACACCTGTAAGATGCCTGAATTGTTCGCCATAATCAAGTCCATATCCTACTAAAAAGCCGTCTTTTATTGAAAAACCAGCGTAGTCGGCATTAATATCCACCTGGCGGCGTTCTTTTTTATCAATAAGGGTACAGGTTTTAACTGAAATGGTCTGTTTGTTGGCAAAATAGCCCTTGAGCCAGGCCATGGTGGTGCCGGTATCAATAATATCCTCCACCAAGAGGATATGTTTGTCGGTTAGAGGGAGTTCTACCTCTTTGCTCAGGGTGATGGTACCGGATGAGGTGGCAGATTTCCCATAGCTGGCCACCCGGATAAAATCAATCTCCACATCAATGCTGAGGGCACGAGCCAGATCAGCCATGAAGATGAAGGCACCATTGAGGACTCCCACCAGGAGCAGTTTTTGGCCTTGGTAATCGATACTGATTTGCTGGCCTAGTTCAACTACCCGGGCGGCAATTCTCTCAGGGGTAAGGATGAGTTTTTTCATAAGTCTTCGCTCTGCTTTGCTTACCTGCGGTTCGTTTATAGCGGGATGTCTCCAATTATATTTTGCCAAGAACGGTCTAGTTCCTGGTTGAACTCAGTAATAAAATCGTCGACATTGACGTCCATAAAGTTTTTTTGGCTTTCACGGATGAGAATCCAGGCAAAGGATTGGTTGATTACCTCATCGTTGACGGCAGGTATATTGCCCATGACAATATCACGTTGGCAGGCAAAGAGGTCTGCCAACGTGATCAGAGCCACCAGGGTTGGGGTTTCATTGGCCTTTTGGGGGGTGTGATGCTGGCTGATTACCTCAATAAAACTCTTAGAAAGCCCCAGCTTTTCCGCCAGCCAGCCACCCGCCCGGCAATGATCTCCGCCGATGTATTGATGCTCTGCCTCGCAAATGGAGCTGCCCGCTAAGAAGTCAGGGCGTAGAAGCTGAGGATAAAAGGCAGGCTCCTGCTCATCTAGTGGGAGTTTGCCGATATCATGGAGCAGGCCCGCCAGGTAGACGTCTTCGTATGTATCAATGCGTATGACCTCTTTGAGTAGTTCAGCAATGCGGCCCACCACCACACCATGCTGCCAGAAGGCCTGACTTAAGGTTTGAAAGCCGCCAAAGATATCATCACTATCCATGATCTTTAAGGCTTCTTCTGCCACTACCTCTTGGATGTTTTTGATGCCCACTGTCACCAGGGCATGGGCCACGGAACTCACAGGTGTGGTACGACGATAGAAGGAGGAATTGGCCACCTGCAGCACTTTGGCAGCCATGGCTGGGTCGAGACTGAGTAACTCGGCAAAGCGGCGGGTGTCATCATAGTCTCCCACCAGAAAGGCGGAAATTTGGGACGCCACCGCAGGGTTGACAGGCAGATCACGGCAGGCCAGGATCCGGCGCTGCATTCGCGTGCGAGCCACGGTCTTTACCTTAGGAATGGTTGGCAGTTCTGGCTCTCTGGCTGGCGACGGCGCAGGGGCTACAGGCTTAACTTTCTTTTTGCTGGGGGCTCGTTTTGCCGGGAGGGCAGGCAGGGGGACAGGTTTAACTTCTGGTTCATCAGGAAGACCTGAGAGTTTGCGGTTGGTCTGCACCAGGCGTTGCACCATAATCTCGCAAAAACGTTTGTAAAATTTGAGTTGCAGAAAAACGTTGGCGTGGTGGAGGATTTCTGGTTCTACCATGAGGATATAGGTGTCCTCAAGGGTGCACACGCCGGCAGTGCGTTTGGTTTCTGCCACCATGGCCATCTCGCCAAAGGTAGCACCAGCGGCTAGGGTGGTGAGTTCTATGGTTTTACCCGGGCCAAGGGTTTTAAAGACAGAGACCGAACCCTTCACCAAGATGTAGAGAATACGATCAGTGGTGTTTTCTTTGATAACAAGTTTGCCCTTGGGTACCTTGAGCCAGCGGCTCACGCCCATGAGTTGTTTGATTTCATGGTCATCAAAAGAGGAGAAAAAGGGGATTTTTTGTAGGAAGGTGATGCGCTGATCCTGTTCGGTATTTTCTCTTTGTGTGGGCATGGTTTAGAAAGAAGTAGAGAGATAAAGAAAGAGCGAAATAAAGAAGTAGGAATTCATCATTATTAATTTTTTTTCCATTCTTCTGTACTTCAGTATTCCTCTATCTCTATTTGGATTCATTTTCCCAGGCAAAATTGGGTAAAAATCATATCAAGGATATCTTCAGTGGTGGTTAGGCCAATAATCTCACCCAGACCGTCCAGGGCCACCTGGAGTTCAATGGCTAATAAATCAGGGGGAAGATTTTGGGCCAGACCCTCGATAACCCTGTGGGTTGCCTCCAGGGCAGTTTGCATGGCAGCCTGGTGGCGGATATTGGGAACGGTATTGTGGCCAGGATCCCACTCTTCACCATCAGTGACCAGGTTGACGAAGGCATCTTGTAATTGCTCAAGCCCCTGACCATGTTTGGCCGAGATGGAGACCATGGGTACCTCAGGAAATTCTGCGGCAAAGGAGTTAGGGCTGAACGTATCTATAATATCAATTTTATTAACGACATACAAGAGTGGTTTGTCGGTGAGGGTGGCAAGGTGACGATCTTGTGGGGTGACTCCCTGGCTGCCATCAACCATGAGGAGTACCACATCTGCAGTCTCAAGTTTTTCATGGGCTCGTTGGATGCCGATTTCTTCTACCTCGCCGGCATCATTACGGATACCGGCTGTGTCAGTAAGACGAATGGGGATACCACGGATGGCAAGGGTCTCTTCTAGGGTATCACGTGTGGTGCCAGGCACAGCAGTAACAATGGCTCTGTCTTCACCAAGCAGACTGTTTAGCAGGCTTGATTTGCCCACATTGGGGCGACCAAGAATAACCACAGAGAGGCCTTCGCGGTAGAGGCGGCCGCGGTCTGCAGATGTGATGAGTGTCTGGAGGGGAGTGATGGCCTGTTGGGAGAGCTGGTTGGTCATCTCCCTGGCCTGGATGATCTCCACGTCTTCGTCAGGGAAATCAATGGCCACCTCAATGGTGCTTCGGCAGCGGACAAGGCAGGCAGCGATGGCCTGGATCTCAGAACAGAGTCGGCCACTTAAGTGGCGGCGCGCCATATCAAGGGCACTAGATGTTTTGGCATCAAGCAGGGCCATGACCGCCTCAGCACGGGTCAAGTCAATGCGGCCATTTAAAAAGGCAAGTTTGGTGAATTCTCCGGGGTCTGCCAGTCGGGCGCCAGTCGCAACAATGAGCTGGAGTACCTCTTGCAGGATGAGATAGCTGCCATGGCAGTGGATTTCAACAACATCATCACGGGTATAGGTGCGAGGGGCCTGCATATAGACGGCCAACACCTCATCAACCACCTTGTATTGAAGGGGATCTACGATGTAGCCGTAGGTTAACTGATGGCTTTGCAGGGGGGCGGGCTTGGCTGGCTTAAAAAGTTTTGTGGCAATGGCCAGGGCCTGGCTACCGCTGATACGGATAACGCCGATGCCACCTGGACCGGGTGGCGTGGCAATGGCAGCAATAGTTGGTTCAGAGGAAGAGGACATGGATAACAGCAGTTTACGGTTAACAGTTAACGGTTTACAGCGGGTGGGGTATGAAGAGTGTAGCACATACCCAAATGGTCTGTTTGTCGCTGGTTGCAAACAGATTACTTCCTTCAACCGTAAACTGTAAACTGTTAACCGTAAACTGCCGTTATCTTTTTCGCTTTTTCCGGGAAGAAGAGCGGCGGCGGGAGGAGCCAGGTTTGTAGATCAGGACTTTTTTAAATAAGCCACTGCCAATGCTGCGGCTGCGAATGGAGGTGTCTTCCTGCAGGGCGATATGAACGATGCGCCGTTCTGAGGGACTCAGGGGTGGAATGGTGCGGTTGCCCTTCCCTTCCCTCACCTCAGTGGCGAGGCGCAGGGCCTTGGCCTGGAGTTCGTCCAAGCGACGCTGACGGAAATCATCAGCGTCAATAATGAACATAGCCCGTTCCGGCAATTTTTTGCTGGTCATCTTGCGGAGCAGATACTGTAAGCCATCTAAGGCCTGGCCATCACGGTAAATAAGCTGCTCAACGCAGGCACCGGTAATATGCAGGCGGGTCTTACCATTCACCTCATCCACCGTAATCTCTGCTTCCATTTGCATCAGGGTCAGCAGGGTGGAGAGCTCGGTGCAGAGAAAATCATGGTACTCGGGCGGTACAGGTGTAGGTTCACGACGGGGCGGGCGCTGCAGTTTACTGGGACGAGCTGTCTTTGCACTGGCTGCAACAGGTGCTGGCGGGGCGGCTAGATCATCGCTATCCTGCTTGGCGGGTGATGGCTCTGCTGCAGGTGGTGCGGCTGGGGTGTCGGGGGTCTTCTGTGCTGGTTCAGGGGCAGAAGAGGCCTCTTCGCTGCCCTTTAGGCTCACTCGCACCACGGCCTGGCGGCGCAGCAAGCCAAAAATGCCAGATGAACCGGTGGAAAGCACCTCAATCTGCAACTTCTCGCGGCTGGTACGTAATGTCTCACAGGCATTGGTAATCGCCCCATCAACATCCGTACCCTTAAATTCCAATTTACTGCTCATGCTCACTCCAATCGATCCTAACTATTCAGCTGGGGCAAAAAAACTCTCCCAAACGTCAAAACCGTAAAAGTTCAGATGTGCTCCATATTCGAAGTATCCGCTATCTGTTCATGTAGGCCTGCGAAGCGTACTTGTGTTATGCGAGCAGGCCTATATGGGCGAAGATGGGGTGTAGCTGAACTTTTACCTCAGTCGGGGGCTTTGTTGATGGCGTATTGCTGGGCAACAGAAAGCAGGTTGTTAATAAACCAGTAGAGCACCAGGCCGGAAGCAAAATTGATGAACATGAAGGTAAAGATAACCGGCAGGAACATCATCACCTTGGCCTGGGTAGGATCGGCTGGTGCTGGTGTCATCTTTTGCTGGAGGAACATGGATGCACCCATGAGCAGGGTGAGCACTGGCAGGCCACCGAGATAGGGCAAATCAAAACCCAGATAAAGACGGTCTGGTGCAGCCAGATCAGTGACCCATAAAATAAAGGGGGCATGGCGTAACTCAATGGTCTGCATGAGCAGGCGGTAGAGGGCAAAGAAAACCGGGATCTGCAACAACATGGGCATACAACCACCCAAGGGGTTAACCTTATAGGTTTTATACAGCGCCATGGTTTCACGGCTCATACGCTCGCGGTCATCGCCAAACTTTTCTTTAAGCTTCGCCATCTTGGGTTGCAGTTTCTGCATGGTCTTCATCGACTTCATGCCCTTATAGGAGAGGGGCCAGAAGAGAAGTTTGATGATGACTGTAACCAGGATAATTGCCCAGCCATAATTATGCAGATAGCCGTAAAGGTAGTTGAGCAGGAAGAGCATGGGCTTGGCCAGGAAGTCAAACCAGCCAAAATTGATGATTTTCTCCAGATTATGGCCAGTCCCTTTAAGGGTTTCAAACTTTTTAGGACCAAAATAGGTAGCGTAGCTATAGGTTTTTACGGCCTGTGGGGAAAGGGTTACCACTGAAGAGGTGAGGACCGTGGAGACCCTGGTATCATCAAGCATCTTAAAGTGGACAGTGTTTTGGTCACCTTGGGGCATGATGGTGTTCATGAAATAGGTGCCGGAATAGCCTAACCAGTCGAGCTTTCCAGTACGGGACTGGGGGGCATCCGCCACTTTTTTGGTCTTTATTTCTTCCATCTCGCCGTTCAGGTAGATGGCAGGGCCATTGAAGATAAACTGGTTGTTTTTATTTTCGCTGAACGGTTGGTTGACCATGGCCAGGAATGGGGCACCCTGGTACTGGTACTGTTCACTGGGATTATGGAGGGTGACCTCCAGGTCAATGAGATAGCTGTCCGGGTTGAAGGTCATGGCCCTGCTCATGACAATGCCGGATGGCAGGGCAGTGGACATGGTCAGGGTTTTGGGCGTATTCTCAATAACAAGATGATCGCTATCTGCTGTAAAGACAGGAACTACAGAGGATTGTGGTTCAGTACCAAAGGAGAAGTAGAGGGGGAAATCCACCTCGGCACTCTGCAGAATGAGTTCTTTAAGACCTGAAGCTGGGTCT
>JAOZSN010000163.1 GCA_029939635.1 Deltaproteobacteria bacterium | reverse complement strand
GGCTGACAACTTGGCGAATGTCATTACCAGTTAGGTAATTATGATGCCATGGGTGTTGATGCTCTTGTTAAAAAAGTCTTACGTGAAATAGGTGTGGATGAACGGCGTTACAATTTGCAATGGGCCTCTGCTGCTGAAGCACCACGTTTTGTTAAACTCATTACCGAGTTCACTGCCCAGGTTCGTGAGCTTGGTCCGTTAGGGCATATTGAAGGTATTGATCCTGAAGAGATTAAGGTCAGGATTAATAAGGCCTTGGCAGCGGTGGAGAGTCGTAAGGTTCGCACCGGTCTAGGCATGGCCACCAAGGCCATGCGTAAGGATAATATTCGTGACCGTGATGAGATCTTTGCCACCATAGAGAAAAAGATGGATAAATCTGTGAGTGCTGCCTTGGGCTAGGATTTTCTCTTAAATATGTATGTTTTAAAGCCAGACTGGTTCATCCAGTCTGGCTTTTTGTATTTTTTATACTGAATTTGTATAGCTCGGCGTGTCTACTATACCCTCTGACACCTGTAGTTATATTATCCTATTCCAACTCTGACCAGCTCTGAAAAAATCCTTCAGGGTGATAAGCCCCTGCTGCTGAAGACTTTTGACCAGAAAGACAAAGAGGTAGGCCGTCTGCATGGCATCCTGTAAGGCATTATGAGCCGGGAAGAGGGGGAGTTTATACTCTTTGCATAGGTCGGTGAGGTTATAGGAGACCTGCAGGTTATACTGATCGTTGTGGCGGCCCCATATTTTCTCAGCATAAATCTGGGCCAGGCGCATGGTGTCCAGGCAAGGGGTGCGCAGTGTGGTTTTGAAGTGTTTTTTGGCAGCCTTATTGAGAAAGTGGCTGTCCAGACCAATATAATGGCCCACCATGAAGGCTGAACCACAATAGTCAACCAGCGCCGGAAGCACGGTGGCAATCTCTGGTGCAGTTAGAAGCTCCTGGGGAGTAATTTGATGGATGAGGGTAGCGCCAGTGGCATCGATTTTTGTCTTTGGTTTAACCAGGCTGTAAAAGGTATGACCAGCCATAATATGCATATTGCTGATTCGTACTGCACCTATGGAAACAATCTCATCCTGGCGTTGACTTAAACCGGTGAGCTCGGTGTCCAAGACCACAAAATCAAATTCATTAAGTGGCCGATCCTGATCAATATCCTTGAAAAAAGCATGATTACGCACAAAAGAAGGGTGGCTCGGCGGCTTTTCTCGAAAGATATTGAGTAGATGGCTTAGGATGGTCATGGGGTTCAGAATAGTTGTCAGTTGTTGGTGTCAGTTATCAGGAAACTGCAATATTGTTGTTTTGAATAGTTAAGTACCATGAGTTGACAACTGGCAACTGGCACTGATAACTGCTTATTCTCCCAATCTAAATTCTTGCTTGATATAATTCTGTAATCTCCTGGTCACATCAAAGGCACCTTTCAATGTTTGCTTCTCCAGATCGGTCAGTTGGGCTGGATTAACAAAGTTGTCTGGCTCGATATCATTTTCTATCTGTTCCAGTTGATGCTCAAGACGAATCTGCATGATGAACTCATATGCCTCCACCATCTCTGCATGAAATTCTGGCGCGATGATTTGTTTTTCGGCCAGCAGCTGCAGGCGACCCAAGGTGTTACTTTCCTTGATGCCATGCTTAAGGGACATTACCCTGGCAAAGTCAACAAAGGGGGTGAGTCCGTTTTGTTTGAGGTTTAACGAGTTGCGGTGCTCGCCATCTTTTTCGACAATGAAGTTGCGAAAGAAGGAGAGGGGAGGGCGGGAGGCAAGGCAATCATTGGCTAAGTGATAAAGAAAGAGGTCATTGTTGGGAATATTAGTGGCTAGATAGCTGCGTAACTTGTCGGCGATGTCTCTGTCACCAAAACCTGCGCGGAAATCAAAGAAAATTGTGGCTTGGAGGATTTCGCGCACATCTGGAGTGCTGATCCAGCGGCTGAAGGTGTCCTGCCAGTTCTTGCTATCTTTGCGTAACTCTGGGTTTGAAGCCATGATGTTACCAGGGCAACGGGTGAATCCACATTTAACCAGATGCTCGATTGCCTCTTCTGTAAAGGCCTTGAAGTAGGTTTCTGCCTCTTTTTGCAGGGCAGGGTCATCGCTTTGGGCATAGATCAGGGCATTGTCCTGATCAGTGAGAAAGGTTTGCTCACGCCTACCTTCACTGCCCATGAGCAACCAGGAAAATGGCACTGGTGGCGTTCCATGTTTTTCCACCATGAGGGTAAGGAGGCGGTCAAGGATATGATCATTGATGATGGTAATCATTCGGGTGATATTATTGGCCTTGGCACCATCTTCTACCAGGGTTCTGACCACCGAAGGGATTTTAGCGGCCATGGGGTACAGACCTTCAATGGTCCGCTGGGCGACAATTTCGCGGAAGAGATAAATGGGCGAGGTTCCCTGTAACACCATGATATCATGGGTGGTGACAATACCGCTAATTTCCCCCTGATTTTCCACGGCCAAGTGATGGATACGTTTGCTCATCATAAAGAGCAGGGCATCAAAACAGACGGCATTTGCGGCAATGGTCTGCACAGGAGAGGCCATAATGCTCTTGACCGGAGTGGCATAGTCAAGGCCCTTGGCAACCACCTTGGTGCGTAGATCCTTGTCAGTAACAATGCCGATGACCTTATCATTCTCTTCCACCAGCAGAGAACCGATATGGAGACGAGCCATGTCAGCTGCAGCCTTTTGCACTGATTCGAGGCTACTGATGGTTCGTGGCGTTGTCTGGATGTCGCCAATCTGGGTAGTGAAGAGATAGAGAGCACTCTCGGCCCGGCCCGTTGCTCTGTTGTGGCGTAACTCAGCATAGGCAGAATTAACCAGCTTGTCAGACATGGAACGCAGGAAGAAGTTACTTGCCTTTGGTTCTGACTCAAGTAGCTCGGTAAATGCCTCTTTGGAGAAGAGAAAGCAGAATGTATCTTCCACGGTCTCAATATTAAGGTTTGCCTTGGTGTTTTGGATTAAGGGTAGGGCACCAAAATACTCACCTTCGCCACGAAAGTCCTTGAGGGAGATATCACCCTCAGCGTTTTTGAGGTACGATTTGACCCCCCCTTTTTGGATGACATAGAGATGGGTCACCTCGGTATCGTCCTGGTGAAAAATAAGGGTATCCTTAGGGAAAAAGTCAATAATGCATTTTTTTGCCAGCCTGGCGAGGGCTGTGGCAGAAAGCTCTTTAAACGGGAGGGTGTTTTGCAGAAAATCAAGTACCATTTCTGGGGCAATATGCTGTTCTGGGAGGGGCGTGCTGGCCATGGAGGCTCCTGCTGGCTGGTTTCGTGGTTAAAAATGGTACGCTTTTGGGAAGAATTATTGTACCAATATTAGACAATGAGTGCTTGCTGAATTTTTAGAGGAGGAAGAGTATGACACCACACGCCTTGCGCAAAGATGATTTATACACCTATGCCGATTACATGGAGTGGAATGAAGGGCGTTGGGAGATTATTGATGGTGAGATTTTCGATATGACACCGGCCCCGAGGCGTGTACATCAGGAGATTTTAACCGAGTTAGTTGTTTTGCTGGGGAATTATTTTAAAACTAACCCTTGTAGACTTTACGCCGCCCCCTTTGATGTTCGTCTTGTCCATGATTTAGACAGCTCTGATCAGGATATTCATACGGTTGTACAACCAGATATTGTCGTGGTCTGTGATGAGGAAAAACTGGATGAACGTGGCTGTAAAGGTGCACCAGATTTCATCATCGAAATTCTCTCCCCTTCCACCGCTACCCGTGATCTGAAGACCAAGCGTGATCTTTACGAACATTTTGGCGTGCCTGAATATTGCCTCGTTCATCCCACCGATGAAATGGCCATGGTTTATCGCCTTAACGAGCAGGGTATATATGATAAGGCCGAGATCTATGGTCGTGAGGATAGTATTGTACTACGTACCTTTCCCGATCTAGCTCTTCTCCTCGCGGATGTTTTTAGTGATACGAGGCAATAAGTTCTTGCCCTTGGTCTTGCCTTTATGTAACATGCGTTTGCCATATATTTTTTCTTTGAATTCAACCCCTTTCATGGAAGTAACATCCTGGTTTTTTCTCTTTTTAAACCTGTTCAAAAAACATAAATTTTTCTCAATTATTATTGTTTCCTGCGGTATTTTTGCTATTTTGTAGTGATCCACTACTTACCAGCAGGGCTTGTTAAAATTCTTCCTCTCTTTTTGTTAAGAGTCTCTGCGGTAAATATATATGAAAAAAAAGGCTTTAATTACCGGTATCACCGGCCAGGATGGTGCCTATCTTGCGGAGTTTCTCCTCAAAAAGGGCTATGAGGTACACGGTATCAAGCGGCGCTCCTCCCTCTTTAATACTGATCGCATTGACCATCTTTATCAAGATCCTCATGAAAAGGAGCGTAATTTTGTTCTCCATCATGGAGATATGACAGATTCCTCCAGTCTCATTCATATTATCGGCAAAGTAGAGCCGGATGAGCTGTATAATCTGGCAGCCCAGTCCCATGTGGCTGTCTCTTTTGAGGAACCAGAGTATACCGCCAACTCAGATGCCCTTGGCACTCTGCGTCTTTTGGAGGCCATTCGTATTTTGGGCCTGACCGAGAAAACAAAGTTTTATCAGGCCTCTACCTCAGAGCTATACGGCCTGGTTCAGGAAACACCCCAGACTGAAACAACTCCGTTTTACCCACGCTCGCCCTATGCCGTGGCAAAACTTTATTCTTACTGGATTACCATCAATTATCGTGAGGCGTATAATATGTACGCCTGTAACGGTATTTTGTTTAATCATGAATCTCCGGTGCGTGGTGAGACCTTTGTTACCCGCAAAATCACCCGGGCCTTGGCCCGCATAAAACTTGGCCTGCAGGATTGTATATATTTGGGTAATTTGGATGCCAAACGAGACTGGGGCCATGCCAAGGATTATGTGGAGATGCAATGGCTCATGCTACAGCAGGATGAGCCTGAGGATTTTGTCATTGCCTCAGGAGAGCAGCACTCGGTGCGTGATTTTGTTGATGCCGCTGCTAAAGAAATGGGCATAGAGATCACCTGGCAGGGTAGTGGGTTAGACGAAAAGGGCTTTGATGGCAAAGGTAATTGTTTGGTTGCCGTTGATGAGCGCTATTTTCGTCCCACAGAGGTTGAGACCCTGCTTGGCAAGCCTGATAAGGCCAAGGAAAAATTGGGCTGGGTACCTAAGATTACCTTCAACGAATTAGTGGCAGAGATGGTGCGGGAGGATCTTAAGGTTGCTGAGCGTGATGAATTGGTTAAGAAGCATGGCTATGCGACCTGTGATTACCATGAGTAATTGTTTGTAAAGGGAGTAATTTCTTGGAATCAAGGAGCACTGAAAAAATTCAGCATTTTTTTAAATCTCCATTGTTTTGGGATGTTGATATCAATTCTATTGATATTGATACCCATGCCAGATTTATTATTGCCAGAGTAGTAAGTCGTGGCAATATGGATGATTGGCATACCCTCTTGCGTTTATATGGGGAGAAGCTGATTCAGCAAGAGGCTGTGAATATTCGTTCTCTTGACCCTAAAAGCCTCAATTTTTTGAGCGTTTATTTTAATGTCAGGAAAGAAAATTTTAGATGTTGCAATTAAAATCAATCCATAAAGAGACCTTGCTGTTGCTACAGGGTCTTGCTGCGGATGATAAATTGCAAGAATTTGCTCTGGCTGGTGACACAGCCCTCGCCCTCCAACTGGGTCATAGAGTTTCTATTGATCTTGATTTTTTTTACGAATAATTTATTTGATAGTAATGATTTATTTGAACATCTTCGCTCGTGTTATGAAGTAAGTTCCTGCTCGCAATCTACCAACTCATTGTCATTGTTTATTAAATTACAGGATGAAGAGATAAAAGTAGATTTTATAAGACATAATTACCCCCTTTTGTCTCCACTGAGCCTTGTTGAGGGGATAAGATTTTTTTCTCTGGAAGATATTGCGGCAATGAAGTTGAATGCCATTGCTAATCGTGGTGCAAGAAAAGATTTATACGACATACACGCCTTACTTAAGGTGTTTTCTCTTGGAGATCTTCTTGGTTTTTTTGAACAGAAATATGAACAACTAAATAGTTTTACTGTTGTAAAAAGCTTGGTCTATTTTGCCGATGCAGAGCTTGAACCAGAACCTGTTAGTTT
>JAOZSN010000035.1 GCA_029939635.1 Deltaproteobacteria bacterium | reverse complement strand
CAGGGCCATGGTGACTATGATCTGGTCAAAGGGCATGGCTTCTCTCAGGTGGTCTATTCTGGTGGCAAGGCAAAGTAGTTCACCTTCTTCGCCAGTTCCCCGGAAATGGTCGGGAATAAGGGTATAGAAAAAATGATCCCTGGTCTGGCCCTGCCAGCTGTAATAATTGGCAAAGTAGATATTACCCACCAGATTGGCGTTCTCCAAAGAGGTGTCGATGGTGCGCTGATAGATACGTGGCTCAATAACGGTGCTCACTGGGGCCTTGTACAGGACCGGCTCCTTGTCAACCAGAAGGCAGAGGGGATTTGCTTTAGGTGGGGAGGGGGGTGGTGAGTCGGCCCCTGGTTTGGGCAGCAATTTTTCCATGAATTGCTGGTAGTAGTCTGGGTAATGCTGTGGTGCTACAATGCCACGCTCTAAAATTTCAACCCAGGTTACCTGTATTTCCAGGCTGGCCAACAGGGAGGTGCTATTATCTGGCAGAATTGTGCAGAAATCAAAATGGAGATCCATGGTTGAGTCAGTGGGGCCGCCATTGCTGGTGGGCCACATGCTAATCTCAATCCTGTCATGGGTGGTGGCTTCGCCAAAGATGGTAAGCTGTGAATAGTTGGTCACCGAGCCCCATTTGCCGGTGGACATCTGCTCTCCTATCCTCTTTAAAATTGGCCAGACGGCAACTTCTCTCACCTCACCGGCCCAGAAGAAAAAATTGGAAAAATAGATGCCCTTGCCCAGTTCTGAGGCTGGTCTGAAGGTAACTGGAATGCGCTGCACAAAGACATCCTGTCCTTGGGGGCCGGCCTGCTTTTGTAGTTCCACATGGGCCATGGTCAGGATATAGTCATAGGTATCTTCAGCGGTGTGGTGCTGAACAGGCGAGCTTTTTTGTGCTTTTTGGATGGTGAAGGCACATATCTGTTTGGGGCGCCAGGTCAGGTCGATTTCTTTGCTGGCAATGGTGATGGTTGTGTCATTGTCGGAGGCGCTAAAAAGTGTCCAGTCGGCTATGTTTTTGGCCATGGTCAGCTGGACGTCTGTGGTTCCCAGTGCCTTCTGGGCTGCTTCCAGGCTGGCCCAGATCCGTGCGCCTGCCTGGTTCAGGCTATCACTATTGTCAAGCAGTTCATCGAACAGGGTTTGTTGTTTTTTACCGAGAAGTCCGCGCCATTCATCTCTGCTTCGTGGGCTTATGGGCGTAATATCACAGCCAACAGGGCCGACTCCTGCAATGGCCAGGCAGAGGCGATCAGCATGGGACAGCGATATGTCCAGCTCTTCTGTGCTAAGGCCTGTAATGACTGGTTTCCCGGAATCGAGCCAATCTATGGAAATTGTTTCATTGCTGGCAGTAAATTTCTTGCTGGCTGATTGAGCCACCTGGTTGAGCAGGGCAAGTTCTACCACTCTCCTTTCTTTTTGCGGCAGTTCATGGAGACCAGGAATGTAGCTAATGGCAAATTCAGGAATGGTATACTCTGCCCGTAAGGGAGATAGTGCCTCTTTGAGCAGAAGTGTGTCTCTGCTGCCAGGTGCCATTAAATCACGCGCCGTAGGGTATTCCCCATGGTGCTGCAAGACCTTCAGGTTATAGCCGGTTAATGTTTCCATGACCTGACCTGAGCTATCCACAGCAATCACTTCTGTTTTCGCTTCTGTTTCGCGGTATTCTGTTAAGAGAACCTGGCCTGTGAGTTTGTGGAGTTCTTGGTCATTGCTGGGGAAGATGTCCAGGCAACTGATGCCAACAGGCAAGGAGGTGTCCTGGGGAATCAAGAGGAGTGCTGATTGCAGCAGAGAGTCCCTGAAGAAAGGGTCAGGCAGGAGAAGGGTATGCTCTGCGGTTGGAAATGCGCTCTTGGCTGCCTCTTTTCGTGTTGTCATGGAGGTGGCAAAACTGGCTGCTTTGGCCCGCTGCCCTGCCTCTTCCATGGCATAAATTTGCTCTATACGTTGAAAAAGAGGGCCTTGGAAAAGTAAGGTTTTCCTGTACAGGTCTTGCTTTGGTTCTATGGCCAAAGGAGAGGCCGGCAGGTCAAGAGGGACGTTTTCGTGCTGATCTTGGCGGCCAAGCTCAAAGGTGGCTGAAAAATAATCCCCTTTGCCACCTGTCTGGGCCTTGGCAATACCTGTTTTGATCTGTAGTCGCGCTGAGGAGTCTTTCTTTTCCAGGACTTCGGCCCTGATGATGATAGCATTGCCTGACTTAGGATCAATGGTTATTGGTTTTTCAAGGCTGATGTCTGTGATCCTGACTCGGCTAAAGTCTTGATTTCCTGAGGCATGGCAGGCAACCTGGGCCATGGCCTCAAGGCCAAAAACTGTTGGCAGCAAATAGGAATCATTAAAGAGATGATCTGCCAGATAGGGATCACTCTGCAAGTCCAGGTGGGCCTGGAATACTGACTCCACCCCAGGGGTATGGAGCAGCATGGTGTCCAGGTAACGGCATTGGCTTGGGCTGGCTACAGGGGCAGGGTTCCAGCTGTCAAGACCTGCAAGTCGGGCTGTAACCACCACCTGATGATGGCCGGGATCATTGCAGAATAGGTGGACAAATCTCTCCAGCCCTTGTTGGGAGGGGATGGCGTCGATTCCTTTATGGGCCAAGGCCTCAACACTTCCCAGTCTGGCACCCATGCCCTCTTCTGCCCAGATGGAATAGGCAATGGCCAGGGTTTGGGTCTGGGGGTTCTGTTCTGCATGCTGGCGCAAAATAAGGGATAAGGCTTCATTGGAAAATCCATACCAGCTATTGCCCGGCATGCCGCTCACCCCAATTATTGAGGTGAGGCCCACAATGAATTTTGGCTGTTGGGGAGCAAGGGCTGCTATCAGGTTGAGAATGCCGTCTATCTTGGGGCCTATTTCCTGCCTGGCCTCCTGGCGTGATGTGTGGCTGGCCAGGCGGGGGGTATTTAATCCTGCCCCGTGAATAAGTCCTGTAACTGTCCCCATCTGCTCATTGATCTGGCCAATGGTTGTTGTGACTGAATGTGTATCTGTCACATCACAGCTGAAATAATGGGCCGTAAGCCCCAGGTCTTTATATTTTTGCAGGGTCTGAATGATCTCATTTTCAGAGGCGTGCGGCCCTGGTTCCGGCAGAGCAGAGCTGCCCATGAGGGCCATTTGAGCCCCGGTTTTCTGGGCGACTTTCAGGGCACAGGATGCGGTTATCCCTTTTGCCCCACCGCTCACAACAATGACATCTTTTGATGACCAGGGAATGGATCTGTCCTGGTATGAAACAGGTTGTAGTTGCTGCGCCCTGGGTACGCTTCGTGTCATGCTCTGGTCAAAGCCCACGGCAGCATAGGCTGCCGGGGTGACGATTTCCGCCACCACTGATTCGGCAATTTCGGTAAATTCCAAGCTGGAAGAATAATCCAGCACCCTGACGCGCAGGTCATCTCTTTCGTGGTGGATACTGGCGGCAAAGGCACTGGCCCCACAGGTGTGATAATCAGCATAGGCAGGGTTTAGTCCTAAACTCCCACCACCGAACTGGATATAGGCAATGGTGGTGCGGCGGCGGGGAGCCTGGGATGCAGGAGGAGGAGAGGCGATGGAGGCCAATTTGTCAACTATATGCTCCAGGCTTGAGCTGGCTGGGAGTGGTTCAGGGGGGAGAATTGCTACTAAATGGGTAAAGTTTGGATCAGTGGCTAATGTGGATTTTTCGACTTCTTGAAAGGTCACCATAATGACCTTTGCCCCCTGGTGATACATGCTTTTTTTTAGGGCTTGGGCAATATCCTCTGTTTCTGGGTCATGGACAATAAGGCTGGTGACATTATGCCAATTATCCTCTTCTCTGTTGCCAAACGAGCTATGGGGTGCTGGCAGTGGCTCTGCAACCATGTCGACGTAAAAGTCTCGTACCCATGTTTTTGATAACTGTTGGGCCTCCTGGAGATGAGCTGCTTTTGTGCTGAGTATGCGGTCGAACACCAGTGCCATGTCACCTAGGGAACGTTGGCGTATTGGCTCTAAATCAACATTGCTTTCCACCGTAAGTCGTACTGACAGGCGTCGTAACAGGGTGAGCAGCATTTCCTCGCTTATTCTCAGTTCCGTGCCAATTTTTACCGCCGGGTCAATGGATTCCTGAGGGAATCCTGTCAGTAGGGCTGTTTCCTCTAAAATGATGCTGAGGGTGTCATTTTGTGCAGGGGGCGCTGCTACTGGCTCTGGCTGTGTGGTGCTGAATTTGCTGCATGTCTCTATGAGTTCCGCCAGGGTGGCATTGGCTAAGGCCACAGGTTCTATCTTTCCCCCTGCTCCGCATTGATCGGCAAACTGTGCGATCAAATCTCCTGCCTTAATAGAGTCAAGGTTCAGGTCATCAAGGAGGCGCATCTCCAAAGTGATGCTTTTTTCAGGAAAACCTGTTTGTTGACAGATCAAGGTGGTCAGAAGCTGTGCCGGGTCTGGTGTCTCGGTAGAGCTATGCTGTTCTGGCCCGGAAATTGTAGCAACGGCGGCAATAATTTCACTGATAGTTCCATTGCTTAGTGTCATTGGCTCAATCTGACCACTGATGCCACATTGATCCGCAAACTTAGCAATCAGATCACCTGCCTTTATGGAATCAAGGTTTAAATCATCCAGCAATTTGGAGTGTGGGTACAGAGAGTCTTTGGGGAAACCAGTGCTTTCCTGAATAAGGGTGTAGAGCATGCTTTCTCGGCTCTCTATGCCTTCTGGAGCACTGGTTGGCTCGTACTGTTTGTCACCTGCCGACGCTAAGGGACACTCTTCCTCTGCATCCGGCCAATCTGCTGGCAGGGCAGGCATGCTGTCTGCCGACAGGGTGTATTTCAGATCAGCTTGAATAACCTGGGCCAGAAAAGGCCCCCTGGCGGCAAGATACGTTGATAATTGCTCAGCAGGAATTGCGCTTAGCTCGCTGAGTAATGTGGTGAAATCCCCATGTGTTGCCGTGCTGCTGGGCTCAACAGGGATGTTTGTCTCAAAGGGCGTTTCGCAGGGGTTGGCAATAAAAAGTTTTTCTGCTGCGGGTATAAAGGGACGTATCAGGCGACCTTCATAGAGCTGCGACCAGTTAATTTCAGCCCCGTTGACAAAGAGCTGGCCAAGGCAGGAGTTCAGGTCAAGGTCTTTGAAGGGGGCAGATTCAACGGGGAGGCAGGTGGGGCCATGGTCGTGGTTGATTGCCTGCACAAGGCCAGTGAGGATTCTACCTGGGCCTGCCTCAATGAAGATGTCACACATATCATTCATTGCCTCAATCATGCTGATAAAATCAACCTGGCAGAGAACCTGTTTGGAAAAATGGTTGTGCAGTGCGATTTCTGCGTTGAGCTGCGACCCTGAGCTGCTGGAAAATAAGGCAATCTCATTGCTGGTTACAGACTGTTGCAGGGAGCTTTCCGTGGCCAATATCTCGGCGGCATTGCCTGCCAGCTTTGAATGAAAGGCATTGGAGACCTTGAGGCGAAAGGTTTTCAGGCCTTCTTCTTTGGCAAGGGTAATAGCCTGTTCAATGGCGGTTTTTTCACCAGAAAGTATCATCTGCTTAGGGGCATTGATATTGGCCAAGACAATATAGCCCTCTACCTGCTCCACAAGTTGTTCAGCTGCCTCTTTTGGGCAACGTATGCTCACCATGGCACCGGCATTATCCTCAGGGGCGGTCATGGCCTTGCCTCTGATGGCGGCTATATTGAGCAGATTTTTTTCGTCGAGCATACCTGCGGCGTAAAAGGCGGTTAACTCACCAAGGCTGTGGCCTCCCACGGCCATGGGGGTAATTCCTAATAAATGCAGAAATCGGTACCAGAGAATAGAGGCAAAACAGATTGCTGGTTGGGCGTTTTGTGTGTTGGCCAAGTTCTGTGCCCAGGTGTCAATGGTGTCCTGGTTGCCTGCTCGATAGGTGGGGGGATAGAGCAGTTCTGTCAGGGATGGCAAGTCATGGGATGTCTGGATTGATTCTGCTTGAGCTAAAATTTCCTGGGCCCATGGAAACCGTTCGACCAATATCTTGGCCATTTCAAGACTTTGTGATCCCTGTCCTGGAAAGAGTAGGCCAATGCGGGGATTTTTTAGCTCTGAACTTAACCAGATGGGAGCTGTGGCGCATTTTGTGAGTGTTGCTGGGGAGGGGTGCGCTGCTATCATCGCCTTAAGCTCTTCAAGGCGGTCGCTTAATTCCAGGGGGCTGGAGGCTATAAGCGCCCCTTTAAATTTTGCCTTTTGGTCAATTTCCTGGCTTAGCTTAGCTGCAAAATCAGTTAGTTCAGCAATGCTTATTCCTTGGCATGCCAGGATAAGAGAGTCTACTCTTTGTGCAAGTTCTGCTTGTGACTCAGCTGTCACAATAAAAAGTTCTGTCTCCTGACTGGAGACGATCAATTGTCTTTCCGGCAGGGCGGGAGCAAGGCCAGTACTTGGAGGCCCACCTGATTCAAGGGTTACATGGCAGTTAATTCCACCAAAACCCATGGATGAAACACCTGCTTTTATCGGTTCTGTGGGCTTGTATATCTCGCCCTGCTTGGCAGGGAAGAGATGTATCGCCTCGGTGTCAAATATTGGATGGGGGTCACGGCAGGATGCAGTGGGAGGCAGGATACGGCGGTTCACCGCCATCACCGCCTTTAAAAATCCTGCCATGCCAGAGGCTGCTTTGGTATGGCCAATAATTGATTTAATTGACGTCATGCCACATGTTCGATCAGAGGCTGTTACTGAGTCTGCCAGGGCATACGAAACCGCCCGTAACTCAACTTGATCTCCCACTATGGTGCCGGTACCATGGCCTTCAATAAATGCCAGATCTCCAGGGGTGTATGGCAGGGATGCATATGCCCTTTTCAAGGCCCGGGCCTGCCCTTGGGCACTGGGTGCGGTTAAACCGGTTCCACTGCCGTCGGAAGAAATTCCCCAGCCATTGAGGATGGCATAGATGGTATCCTTGTCTTTTGTGGCATCTTCCAGTCGTTTCATAACTACAAAGCCGCAGCCTTCTCCAGGGATGAAACCACTTCCCCGTCTGTCGTACACATTCATGTCCGTTGCTGTCAGGGCACCGGTTTTGGCAAAACCCACCAATTCAAAAGGATCAAGACTGATGTCAACACCACCTGCCAGGGCAAGATTAAGCTCTTTGTTGGCCAGGCGATTGGCTGCAGTGGCAACGGCCAACAGCGATGAGGAACAGGCCCCGTCCACCGTGTAACCACCACCATGTAAATTGAGGAAATTACAGATTCTGCCAGCAATTGTATTTGACAAGCCACCGGCCAGGCTGTCCTCATTAATAGGCGGAAAGGCTGATTTGTAATGGGCCTCCAGGGCAGATTCAATAATGCGAATTTGTTTTTTAGTAATGCCTTTGGAGCTGGCAGCAGCATATAACGCTTTTTTCACATAGGGCCAGCGTAGCCTCATGGTGTTTGCCCGCGTCTGTTCTCCGGTCAGACTATTACCTATTAAAACCCCTGTTTCCTCTCCTGGAATATTTTTAAGAGTAAAGCCTGCATCAGTAATAGCTGCCAAGGCCGTTTCCAGGGCGAGCCAGTGGGCACTATCGGCAGAACGGTAGGTGGAAAAAGGAATGCGTCGTGATGCCCAATCAAATTCAAAGCCATCAATAAAAGCGCCTTTGATACCATAGGTTTTGTCTGGTACTGACTTGTCTGGGTCATGATATTCTTTTGCTGGCAGGCGGTGATCTGGGAACTGGCGAAATTGTCGACGTCGGGCGAGAATATTTTCCCAGAGTTGGCGAGGATTTCGTGCCTCTGGGTAGTAGCAGGCAAGTCCTATGATGGCAATTGGTGAATGGCACGTCATCTGATAGATACCTTGGTGTGTATTTTGTTGTTTTAACGTCTTTGGGTGGAGATTGTAATAATGTGGTTACATAGTTTTTTTGATAAAAATTCTTGAGATTGCCCAATTTGTTCAGTAGGATTTAATAGCTGACTCCTTGCGGAGAGCAACTGTTAATAGGAGTCGTAGTGTGATTGTAGGGAAAAAAACAGATAAAATGAAGTGAATATTGCTGGATGAGCAAAAAGGCACAGTATAAAGTTACTGGCCGGCTTTAATCCCCCTGGTGCCTCGGTCAGTAGGCTTTACAGATTTTTTATTGGAAAAATAGAATGATTACCCTGGCAGGCTACACGAATATCAAAAAAATTTATGAGAGCCAAAATACCTTGGTCTGTCGTGGCTTGCGGGCTCTTGATAATCTACCTATTGTCATTAAAATTTTAAAAAAAGATTTCCCAAGCCCACGGGAAACGGCCCGATTTCGTCAGGAATATCGGCTTGCCAGTCAGATGAAATGTGACGGCGTTGTCAAGGCTTTGAACTTTGAGGATGTCGGGCAACATCTGGCGATTATCTATGAGGATTTTGGCGGTATACAGTTAACCGAGCTCTTGTCTGAGCCCCAGTTAAGCCAGGGTGAATTTCTGGATCTAGCGCTAAAATGTGTCCACGCCCTTGCTGGTCTGCAGTCCCACAATATTACCCATAAAGATATTAATCCAGCCAATATCCTGCTGAATCGTGATTCGGGTCAGGTGAAAATTATTGATCTTGGCATATCAACGGATTTTTCCTCTGAGAAAAATTTTGTTGAGGATATTAACAGTCTTGAGGGCACCTTGGCGTACATCTCTCCCGAGCAAACAGGCCGGATGAATCGTGCCTCTGATTATCGTTCAGATTTTTACTCCCTTGGGGTTACATTGTATGAACTGCTCTGTCATCTTCTCCCTTTTTCAAGTTGTGATCCCCTTGAAATAATTCACTGCCATCTTGCCAGGGAGCCCCTTGCTCCCCATAAATTGCGGCATGATGTTTCGCCAATAATTTCAGCTATTATTATGAAGTTGATGGCAAAAAACGCTGAAGACCGCTACCAGAGTTGCCTGGGTATTGAAGAGGATTTGTTGAGATGCCGCCAACAGCTCGAGACTAAAAAGAATATCAGCGCTTTCCCTTTAGGCGAGAAGGACGCCTGTGATTCGTTTGTCGTATCACAAAAATTGTATGGTCGGGACAAAGAACTTTGTGTTTTAGGAGATGCCTGGCGCAGAGCCTCTGAGGGGGGCTGTGAATTGGTTTTGGTCACAGGTGATGCTGGCTGTGGCAAAACAGCGCTGGTATATGAGAGTGTCAAACAGATTAATCTTGTCAGGGGGTATTTTGCCAGGGGCAAATTCGACGAATTTAAAAAGGATATCCCCTATTTCGGCATTGTTTCGGCTCTAAGTACATTGGTACAGCAGATATTAAACGAAGATAAGGAAAAGTTGGAGCAGTGGCGGGGGAAAATTAGCGAAGCTGTAGAGCCAAATGGGTCAATCTTATTGGCCATGATTCCAGAAGTCGAAGGTTTGCTTTATTCCCAGCCTCCAGCAGCTAAACTTGATTTTCTCAATGCTGAAAACAGGTTTAATTTAGTTATTAGACGTTTCCTGAGGGTGCTCTGTACAGCCAACCATCCCCTGTTTCTTTTTCTCGATGATTTGCAGTGGGCAGATTCTGCCTCTTTGCGGCTGCTGGAAAATATTTTAAGCGATACCTCTCTGCGCTATCTTTTTGTTGTGGGTACATGTCGCGATGATGCCGTCAGCCATAAAGATAACATCTTAAAGCTGACCCTTGAACGTCTTCATAATGAAAATATTGCTTATTCCCGTCTAAACCTGTCCTTGTTAACGAAAAACGATGTCTGCTCTCTTCTTGCTGATACATTGGCAGCGGATAATGAGGTCGTTCGTCCCCTTGCCTATGTTGTCTATGCCAAAACAATGGGGAATCCATTTTATGTCAGGTTGTTTGTCCAGGGAATATACGAAGCTGGTATTTTCAAATTTAGCAGCCATGATATGTCATGGCGGTGGGGTTTAAGTCAAATTGAAGTCATAGCAATGACTGATAATGTGGCAGATTTACTAGCTGGCAAAATTAATAAATTTAATACAGAAACAACGGGTCTTTTGCATATTGCGGCATGCATAGGGCATAGTTTTGACATAGGCCTGGTGTCCAAAATAGCAAATCGTACTCGCTATGAGAGCCTTTCTTTGTTGGCTGAAGCAATTCAGGAAGGAATACTCGTCTCATTGCCAGGATCCTATATCCTGGGGATGACAGATGATGAGTTACAGGCAGAAAATGGGATTACCCTTAGTTTTGCCCACGATCGAATTCAACATCAGTTCTATGCCGCTATTGCTGATTCTGAAAAGGCTGAAATTCATAGGAAGGTGGGTACGTTTCTTTTTCGGCATATTTCAGAGGAGTGCAAAAAAGAACAACTCTTCACTATTGTTAATCATCTTAATTTTAGTCTGAATATTGTTGACGACCAGGTTGATACAGATGAGTTGATCAGGCTTAATCTTCTGGCCGGTCGGAGGGCCAAGGCCGCTGCAGCCTGGGAACCGGCAATGAATTATTTGCAGGTTGGTCTCGGCTTGCTTGGCGAACAGGGGTGGCATGACTCGTATGATATGGCCTTAACACTCTACTCAGAGGCAGCGGAAACAGCATATCTTTGTGGACGTTTTGTTGAAATGGATCAATTTATTACCTCTGTTCTAGACAATGGTAAGGATTTATTGGAGAAGGTGTTTGTCTATGAGGTAAAGATTCAGGCCTGCAAGGCGCAGTATAAAATTGAAGAAGCGGTTGATATCTCTCTGGTTTTGTTAAAGATGTTAGATGTTTCGTTTCCTGAAAATCCCAATGCCTTTCATGCAATGTTGCACCTGCAACGCATTAGGTTTTCCATGCTGGGCAAAGACATTGAAGATTTGCTTGATAATCCCGTCATGGAGGAACCCTTTAGTCTGGCCGCAATGCGGGTGATGAATAAAATGGGGTCAGCGGTATATTTTGTTAAACCCACGTTGTTACCCCTGTTGGTCTTTGCTGCGGTTAACATGTCCATCAAGCGTGGCAATGCACCTGAATCGGCATTCCTGTACGCTGTTTTTGGCATGATTCATTGCGGGGTGCTTGGGGATATTCCAAAGGGTCTCAGGTATGGCCGTTTGGCCCTGCAGGTGCTGGCTAAATTTGGTTCAAAAGAAATTCAGGCAAAAACATTGCACATGGTACATGCCTTTATTGATCATTGGCAGAGGCCTTTGCATGACACCATAGATCCCTTGCGAAAAGGCTTTCAAAGTGGCGTGGAAAGCGGTGATTTTGAGTATGCTGGATATTGTGCTGTTTTTTATGGTTACCATCTTTTTTTATCTGGAAAAAATCTGGAGCAGATAGAGGTGGAAACCGCAACATATGGCCATGCAATTGGTACGCTCAAACAAGAAACATCTCTCTATTTAGATGCAATAGTTAGACAGACCATCGCCCTTATTAGAAATAGTGATGATGGCAAGAGCATGAAGTTGAGCGGGGACATTTATAATGAAACCGTATTAAGGCCCTTACATGAAAAGGCCAATGACCGGACAACACTTTTTTTCATGTTTTGTAGCAAGCTGATCTTGAATTATCTATTTGGCCATCACGAAAAAGCAGTTGAAAATGCGGCACAATGTGAATTGTACCTTGACGGGGTTATTAGTCAAGCTGGTGTGCCTGTCTTTTATTTTTATGATTCTTTGGCTCATTTGGGCACCTATGCTGATTCTTCTCCGCTGCAGAAGAATCAGATATTGAGCAAGGTTGTGGCTAATCAAAAGAAGCTGAAAAAATGGTCCACATATGCACCGATGAATTATTTGCATAAGTATTACCTGGTGAATGCGGAGTTATGCCGAGTTAAGGGCAAATTTGTAGATGCTGCTGAAGGGTACGACTTGGCAGTAGAGGGGGCCAAGGAAAATAAGTTTCTCAATGAAGAGGGCTTGGCCTATGAGTTGGCCGCCCAGTTTTGTTTAAGCCAGCATAGGCATATAGTTGCCCGCGCCTATATGCAAAGTGCCAAACATTGTTATTTACGTTGGGGGGCGGACGGCAAGGTAAAACAGCTTGATGAGAAACACGCTGATTTGCTCATAGGGTATTCCAGTGCTACTGGCCAGGATATGGACCAAACAAAGACCGTAACACGGCGGACAATTTCCATGATAGGTTCCGGTTCTGGGCTGGATCTTGTCTCTGTAATGAAGGCGAGTCAGGCGATTTCTGGAGAAATTGTCTTAGATAATCTTCTCCGCAAAATGATAGCAATTGTCATTGAAAATGTTGGGGCGCAAATCGGCTTTCTTCTCCTGCAAAAGCATGGCAAACTTGTGGTAGCAGTCAGAGGCGAAATGGATAAAGGTGAGGCTCGTACGGTTTTACAGATGGTTGATCTTGAAGGTGAGCTAGGCCTTTCCCACACCATTGTCAATAATGTTGCCAGAACCAGGGAGTTTCTCATTGTCAATAACCCGGTTGAGGGTGGTGAATTTGCCCATGACCCCTATGTTCAGCAACAAAAGCCAAAATCTGTTTTATGTGTGCCACTAATTCATAAGGAAGATTTGACAGGTATTTTGTATCTGGAAAATAATATTTTCAGCCACATGTTCACTTTAGAGCGTTTGGAGGTTGTCAAAATTTTATGCTCCCAGATTGCAATTTCCCTGGAAAATGCGGGTCTTTTTAGCTTTCTTGAGGAGTCAGAGCAGCGCTATCGGCAGTTGTATGAAAATATTATTGATATGGTCATTCTTGTTGATCAGGATAAAAAGATTCTGCTGGCCAACCCCTTGTTTTATTATCTCTTCAGCATCCAGGAGTCAGAGCGTGATGATTTAATGTTTCTTGATTGGGTTCATCCTGATGATGTGCGTCGGGTTAACGATACATTATTGGCCGCCGATGGTGTATCTGATGTGGTGCGGGATTTCCCTTTTCGGATGATTAATGATGGCAATGAAATTGATGTTGAGTGTAATACCAAGTGGATACGGAGAGATGATTCTGTCCAGTTTCAGATGGTGATTCGCGATGTAACCGAGCGTAAAAGACTGGAACAAGAATTGATTGATTCCTTACAAGATGTGCAAGAGGCACGGGTGGGGACAATACTTGGCTTGGCTAAACTGGCAGAATACCGTGATGCCGATACGGGCAGTCATCTGGAGCGGATCAGGGAGTATGCCAGGGTAATTGCCATGGAAATGGCTAAGTTGGGGACATATGCAGGCTATATCACCCCCAAATATATTGATGACCTGTATCTGTCGTCAATTTTACACGATATTGGCAAGGTTGGTATTCCTGATGCAATTTTGCTTAAAGAAGGGAAATTGTCACCAGAAGAATTTGATATCATGAAACGCCACACCACCTATGGGGGTGAGGCGCTGCGCTCGGTTGAAAAACAAACCCAAGGCCAATCTTTTTTGGCTCTTGGTAAGGCTATTGCCTTTCATCATCACGAGAAATGGGATGGCTCTGGCTATCCTGAGGGGTTAAAGGAGGAGCAGATACCCTTGTCCACCCGGATTGTGGCCCTGGTGGATGTGTACGATGCCCTTACCTCCAAACGCAGCTATAAAGAGGCGTTTTCCCATGAGGTAGCACGGGGTATCATTGTGAGCAGCAGGGCCAAACATTTTGCCCCTGATGTTGTTGATGCCTTTTTGCAAAGTGAAGATCAATTTGCTGTAATACGGGGCGGGGTGAGTGCAGGGAGCGCAGAGGTTCATTAGTGACTGTTCGTTGTCACCCTTTGCTGTTGAATTTGCTGATTCTGCCACTTCCCTTCCAGCCCTGTTCCCGTACCTCTCGACATAACTCCGCCGTGATTTCCCATTTGTTCAAAGGGCTTACCAGGTACAGACCATCAACAAAGGGGGTAATGTCAGCGATGAGTTGTCGGGTATACTCTAAGGCGACCTTGCGTTGATCCTCCACCTGATTATAACTCCATAATTTTTTGCGGATAGATTCCGGGATAAAAATGCCAGGCACCTCGTTATGGAGGAAATCTGCGTTGCGGGCTGAGATGAGCGGGAAGATGCCGGGCAGCACCAAGATGTCAAGATGGCTTACTGCCTCCATCATTTTTTCCACCTCACTGCTATCAAAGAGGGGTTGGGTCATGACGAATTTGAGGCCCAACTCGGTCTTGCGCTCCAGGCGACGGAGCTGCACCTCAGGGCGATTGGGCCGAAAAGAGAAGGCGCCACCCACAGAGAAGTTGGTCTTGGCCTTCATCTCCTTACCTGCCAGATTACGGCCCTGGTTGAACTGGTCGATCATTCTGATCAGGCCAAAGCTTTTCACATCAAAGACACCGCTGGTGCCAGGTTGATCACTGGAGGTGGCCGGGTCACCGGTGATGGCCAGGATGCCGCCGATACCTAAGAGATGCGCTCCCATGATCTGTGATTGCAGACCAAGGATATTGCGATCCCGGCAGGTGAGGTGGATAATGGTTTCAATATCAACTTTTTCATGGATAAGATGGGCCAGGGAGAGGTTGTCGGCCCGCAGGATTGCCAGGGGATTTTCCCCCAAGGAGATGGCATCGGCACCGCTCTCTTTAAGTTTTTGTGCCCCCTCAATAACTCCAGCTACATTGAGATGGGTGGGCGGGTCAAGTTCAACAATAATAGGCAGCTGGTCAGCAGCCATGGAGGTGAGCAGTTTGCCATTAACCCGTGGTTCAGCGGCAATGGTCTGGGGTTGAGGCTCGTCACCCTGCACATCTGCCGAACGGGCTAAAGGGCGGCGTTTGATGCGCAAGACCTGCTGGAATTCGTGGATATGGGCTGGGGTGGTGCCGCAGCAGCCTCCCACCAGCCGGGCTCCCTGTTTGATCATGGCACGCAGGGCCTGGGCCATATAGGCTGGTTCGGCCGGATAGACCATGCGGTGGCCGACTATCTCAGGAAAACCTGCATTGGGGAAGGCTGAGAGGGGGGCCTGATCTTTAAGGGCCGAGAGATGTTCCATGGCCGTGAGCAGGGATGAGACACCACGACCACAATTACCACCCACCACGTCGGCACCCGCAGCCAGAGCTGCCTCGCCACAGGCCAGGGCATCGATGCCAGTGGCTGTTTTGCCGCTGGAAGGGTAGGCCATCTGGGCAATAATGGGGGCATCGCTTAAAGATCGGGCTGCCTTGATGGCCAGCAGCATCTCGTCAAGATGGGTAAAGGTCTCAAAGAGCAGTAGGTCCACCTCGCCTTCAAGGAGCAGGCTGATCTGCTCGCTGAAGATATCGTTTAACTCTCCTGCATCGTGACTACCGGTAGCCAGGGGGAAATCAAAGCCGGAAGGGCCAATGGAACCAGCCACATAGACATCTTGGCCTGCTGCTCTCTTGGCCAGGTTGGCTCCGGCCAGGTTGATCTCCCGTATCTGGCTGTCCAGGCCTGACTCCTGTAATTTATGGCGGTTGGCACCAAAGGTGTTTGTTTCAATGAGTTGACTGCCGGCTCTGATGTATTCTTCATGGATGGAATAGATCAGGTCAGACTCAGAGATATTAAGGCGTTCAATATCTTTGCCTAATTCAATGCCTTTGGAATAGAGGTAGGTGCCGATGGCACCATCGCCCAGGAGGATTTTGTCACGAAGAAAGTCGATGAAGTTTGGTTTCATAGAGATACGGTTTACGGTTAACAGTTTCTGGTTGATGGTGAAAGGATGTTCACTTAATCAGCAGGTTATACTATGAACCAGTAACTGTAAACCGGAAACCGTAAACTGGAAACCGTATTTAGGCCTTGGTGGTGCAGGCTTCTTCCGTCTTGACAAGGCATCTGTTTTGGAGTATGTCCACTCGGTGCATCTTCCCCTTTTTAGGCGAAAAAATAACAGTATCAGCCTAGCAAAAATATGCTGGTTGAGGCAGTACCCTTTTGTACGAGTTTGCTATAGTTGAATTTTTGATTAGTTCATCATTAATATAAAGGAGTGACACATGTGTCGGTTAGCGATGAAAACCGCAAGTGAGGCCTTCTCTCCCTTCTCCGTCTTGACGGGCATGGAAGCCATGCAGGAAGGGTATGACGGCAGTGGCCTTGGGTTGCTGTTACGTGGCTTGGAGTTTGCGGATTATAAGTATAATGGTACAGATCCGATCCTCTCTGGGATTGCCCATAGTGAAAAGGCCTTGAAACGGCTCAATCATATCATGGAAGAGCAGGGTTTTTCCCTAAAGTATGACCATGAGTTTGAGGTGCGCCCTGAATTGGTGGAGGCAGATGATCGCCATCAGTATCTCCTGCGCGTTTATCGGCAACCTAAGGCGTGGGATAGTCTAACCACGGATCAGGTCGAACACGAGTTAATGATGTGTCGTCTTGGTCTGCGCAGTAATGGCGAGGAACATGATGGGGATCTCACCGCCTTTTCTCTGTGGCCTGATGTGGCCATGATTAAAGAGGTTGGTTGGCCCTTGGGCGTAGGTAATGCCCTGGGACTGGATTCTGGTCGTATTAAGTCTCGTGTCTGTTTTGCCCAAGGCCGACAAAATACCAACTACGGCATTAATCTCTATGCCTGTCATCCCTTCTTTTTGCAGGGTGTGGCCACCATGACCAATGGTGAGAATACTGCCTTTGTACCCATCAAGGACTGGTTGTCCGGGAAGGGTTTCCCTGGCTATATGGGTTATCAATCAGATTCTGAGGTGTTCGCCCATATTCTCCATTATGTCACCAAAAAGCTTGGACTGCCGTTGCAGGCCTATAAGCATGTCATAACTCCTTTAGCTAATAAAGATCTGGCTAACCATCCCCAGGGTGATTTCCTCTTAGGGCTGCGTCAAGTCTGCCGCCGTCTTATTATTGATGGCCCCAATGCCATTATCGGTTCCCTGCCGGATGAGACCTGCATGCTGGCTATGGATGCCAAGAAGTTGCGTCCCGCCACTGTGGGTGGCAATCCTGGTGAGTGGGCTGTGGCCTCTGAAATGTGCGGCGTGGATGCCATGATTCCGGATCGGGATCGCTCTAAAGACTTCCAGCCCATGCGTCAACATACCGTTATTATTCCTCCAGATAGACAGGAGCTCGAGATATGGTCTCAATTCGATCAATTCCCTCTCACCCAAGCAGCTTAAGCACCAACGATCTGCCTTGGATTGTTGAACACCGTGAAGACCGCTGTACCCTCTGTGGTAAATGTGCGGCTGTTTGCCCGGTTAACACCTTAAAACTTACCTACATGCGCAAGCGCATGCCTAAGATTGCCATTGACTCCAAGGAGCGTGGTAGCTCTTATAAGACCTTTGTTGGTATTCGTCAGAATACCGATGTGGGGCGGCGTTGTATTGGTTGCGGATCGTGTGCCATGGTCTGCCCCAATGAGGCCATCCATCCAGTCTTTAACGAGGCAGATCGCCACCGTTTCATGGGCAGTGTTGGTGGTGATGCCCCTAAGCGTGGTGGGCGCCGCAACGAGGTTGGTGGCAGCCTGCTGGATCGCATTGTCTTCAATCGTATATCCATGCTTACTGATCCGGCCCTGGATGCCGGCCGTCATGAGTTTACCTACAACACCATCCTGGGCCGTGTCCTGCCTCCTGAGGAGTATGTCAGGCGCCAGCAGACTGGTGAGTGGATTCCGCCCACCAGGGAGATTTTCCCCTTTATCATTGGTTCCATGTCGTTTGGTGCCTTGTCCCCTAATATGTGGCTGGGACTTCTGCAAGGCGTGGCCTATTGTAATGAGGTATTAGGTATTCCGGTGGTTATGTGTACCGGTGAGGGTGGTTGTCCTCCCTGGGTTTTGCGTAGCCCCTTTTTGAAATATATCATCCTACAGATAGCCTCCGGGTATTTTGGTTGGGATGAGATCATCCGCGCCATCCCTGAGATGCAATGCGATCCTGCCGCCATTGAGATCAAGTATGGCCAGGGAGCCAAGCCCGGTGACGGCGGCTTACTGCAGTGGTTCAAGGTCTCCAAGCTCATCGCTCGTCTGCGCGGCGTGCCTGAGGGGGTTGATCTGCCCAGTCCACCGGTTCATCAGACCCTCTACTCCATTGAGGAGTCGGTGATGAAGATGATCCAGACCATGTCAATGGCCTGGAACTTCAAGGTGCCGGTCTATCCGAAGATCTCTGGTTCCACCTCGGCCAAGTCCGTCCTCAATAACCTGGTGCGTAATCCCTATGCCTCGGCTCTGTTGATTGATGGTATTGACGGTGGTACGGGTGCAGCCTATGATATTTCTTTGAATGCCACAGGTCATCCAATAGCCACTAATATTCGTGACTGCTACCTCGATCTCTGCAAGCAGGGCAAGCAGAATGAGATTCCCATCTTTGCTGCTGGTGGCGTTGGCAAGACCGGTAATGTGGTGCAGAATGCCCTGGCCTTGATTATGTTGGGTGCCTCCGGTGTGCACATGGGTAAGTATATCATGCAGGCCACGGCTGGTTGTTTAGGTTCTGAGCGTAATCGCTGTAATGTCTGTAATGTTGGTATCTGTCCCAAGGGTATCACCAGCCAGAACCCCAAGATCTATCGTCGTCTTGATCCTGACGAGGTGGCCCAACGGGTGGTGGAAACCTTCCAGTCTATCCAAATTGAGGTCAAAAAGGCCATGGCTCCTCTGGGACGCTCTCAGAGTTTACCCATCGGCATGTCTGATGCCTTGGGTATTGCTGATAAGGATGCGGCTGATCGCTTGAATATCAAGTACGTTTGTTAAAAAAAGAAGAAGAGGTTTACGGTCGGCGCATACGCTCCTGACCGTTTACGGTTGACGGTTGGTGGATGGGACAATCATTTGAAGATCTAGAGGTTTGGAAGGCAGCATGCCGGTTGGCTGTTGCGATTACCCGAGAGATGTCAGGGTGTAAGGTTTACGCCCTGCGTGATCAAATGATTCGTTCAGCCCTTTCTGTGCCGAGCAATATTGCTGAAGGATCAGAGCGCAATACAAGTAAAGGTTTTCAACGTTTCTTGTTCATCGCCCTGGGATCGGCAGCGGAATTGCGAACACAGATATACATTGCCAAGCAGTCAAATATTCTAAGTGAAGACATAGCCAGAGAGTGGATTGATGAGTTGAAATCTATCTCCCGTATGCTGCAATCATTGGTCAATTCCTTGAACCGTAAACCGTAAACTGTAAACCGTAAACTTTGGTAATATATAATGAGTGAAAAAATAGTAGTTAAAGGCCTGGATGAGAACGGCCAACGTATCTCCACCCAGATTTTTGAGGATCTGGTTCAGGAGGCGTTCACTAAGTCTAGTGACTTGGTGCTGGAGACCTATGGTCAGCATAATGTTGGCGGTCGCTTAAAGAGCGGTGGTAAGCCGGTTAATGTTGAGATTAACGGTCCCTGTGGTCAGCGTCTCGGTTCCATGGGTATGCCTGGTACCAAGATTGTCTGCAATGGTCCTGCCTCCGATGATGTTGGCTATCTTAATATTGGTGCCGAGATCACTGTTAAGGGTGATGCCACCAATGGTGTCTGTAATGCCATGGCCGAGGGCAAGGTGTACGTGGGCGGTTCGGTTGGTGCCCGTTGTCTCACCATGACCAAGTGGAACCCTGAATATAACCGGCCCGAGTTGTGGATTCTTGGCTCCTGTGGTGACTCCTTTGCCGAGTTTAACTGTGGTGGCATGGCTGTGGTCTGCGGTGTGGATGCCAAAAATTCGGACAATGTCTTAGGCTATCGCCCCTGTATTGGTATGGTTGGTGGTTCCATCTATTATCGTGGCAAGATCGATGAGTCATATTCGCAGATCAACGTCAAGGCGGTTATCCCGGATGATAAGCAGTGGCAATGGTTGCTGGATCGCCTGCCCACGTATCTTGACGAGATTGGTCGGCCTGAATTGCTCGATGAGCTTTCCAAGCGGGATGAATGGCACATGCTGGACTCCATTCCTCCCCAGGAAAGGGCTTTGATGAAGGCCAGCCCCATGTCCATGGCTGAATTTAAGGACCGTGTCTGGAATCCTGGTTTTGGCGGTGGTGACCCTATTCGTGATTTGGCCCCTGGTCTGGATCGTTCGCCTGTAGGCATGGTGGAGACCGGTGACCTGCGCCGTAAAAAGCCGTTTTGGGCTAACCGTGATAAGGCTGCACCGTGCTCTTATTATTGTCCGGTACATATCCCCACCATTGACCGTTTGCGCCTCCTGCGTGAAGGTAAGGGGGATGAGGCTTATGATATGCTCATGGAGTATACGCCTCTGCCTGCCTCAGTCTGTGGCTATATCTGTCCCAACCTCTGTATGCAGAATTGTTCCCGTCAGCAGGTGGATGAAAAGATTGACGTGCAGATGCTGGGTCGGGCTACCAAGGATGCCAAGGCCCCTGTACCAGCTCCGGCTATTGGCAAGAAGGTGGCCATCATCGGTGGTGGTCCAGCTGGTATGAATGCGGCCTGGCAGTTAGCCAAGGGTGGTGTTGAATGCCATATCTTTGAGCAGGATAACAAGCTTGGCGGTAAGCTGGCCCAGGTTATTCCTTGGGAGCGTATGCCCCAGGCCATTTGGGAGTCAGAGATCGAGCGTTTCATGGCCGTGGAAAATATCCACTGTCATTTTGAAGTCACCATGACTAACGCTAAATTTGACGAGCTTAAAAAAGAGTATGACCATGTTATCGTGGCAGTTGGTACCCATCAGCCACGCACCATTCCCTTCCCAGGGCACGAGCGGGTTATCCCAGCCCTTGATTTTCTCAAGGATGCCAAGAGCGCTAATCCCTCCAAGGTTGGCAAGAAGGTGGTCATTATCGGTGCCGGTAATGTTGGCTGTGACGTGGCCTGTGATGCTTATAAGTTGGGGGCTGAACAGGTAACTCTGGTGGATATTCAAAAGCCTTTAGCCTTTGGTAAGGAGAAAAAGGCCGCTGAGGATCTGGGAGCCAAGTTTAAATGGCCGGTGCAGACCAAGGAAGTCACAGAAAAGGGTCTTGTTGATGCTGCTGGCCATCTCATCGAGGCCGATACTGTTATTATCTCTATTGGCGATGTGCCTGCCTTGAAATTCCTGCCCGACACCGTTGAGGTGGTCACGGTGGGTGGTGCTGCCTGGCTTAAATGCGATAAGTCTGGCCTCACCTCTGACCCTGATGTCTCTGCCATTGGTGATGTGGAACGTCCTGGACTGGCCACCAATGCCTTGGGTGCTGGCAAAAATACCGCTGAGGCTGTTCTGGCTCGTTTCAAGGGTGAGGAGTGGCATGGCTATGAGAAGGAAGTTATTACGCCTACTCGTCTTACCTATGCCCATTATGAGCCCCATGGCTGTGGTCATTCGGATGTGGAAGAGGCGGATCGCTGCTTGTCTTGCGGTACTTGCCGTGACTGTCATCTGTGCGAGACCATCTGCCCTGAGCAGGCCATCTCGCGCGAGACCCTGCTGGATGGTTTTCAGTATGTCTCTGATGATGATAAATGTATTGCCTGTGGTTTTTGTGCCGATACCTGTCCCTGTGGTATCTGGACTATGCAACCTTTTTAGGGCGAACTATTTGTAGAAAACTATTTGTAGA
>JAOZSN010000162.1:3852-6241 GCA_029939635.1 Deltaproteobacteria bacterium | reverse complement strand
ATCTTCGTTCATATTCTTTCCTTGTCTAGTTGGCAATCCGCTCAACTTTGGCGTTGGAAAGCCTCAGTGCCAGACCAAGGCTTTCCGTTCTTTACCTCTTGTCAAACTCTACTCGAAGTAGGGTTTCTGGTGGTATCTGCTGGCTATTGTGGTAGCTGGCACAGCGCAAGCGAATAACTCCCACTTGATCGTGGAGGGCATCAAACTTCTTCTGAATCTTCTTTTCAGCATGCCTAAACAGATCGTCAAGAATATCAATCTGTCCTGCTTCATCATCCTGCTGGTAAAGCATTTCAATAAAGCTCTTGAGTGGACAAAGAGCCACAGATACAGCAAAATCAAGTTCCTCGAGGTAGGTTTCATGTTCTGGTAGTCCGTTAATGTGTTGCATGGTTGTCACCTCCACTACCTTGCTCAAGTAACGGAGTAGCCCCTACAGTTCCGGCAAAGGCAACAATCTTGTTTCTGGCCAAGACATAAATATCCTTGTACTCAAGATTCTGCTCCATTCCCTCAATGAGCGCATTTCGGGCTACATACTCAGCTGATTGCAGAAAAACCAACTGCATATCATCAAGCATAGACCTGAAATCTTTGGGCGCCTTATTCTTGACCAGAAAAAGGGCTTTGTAGGTGGCTTTGGTAATGTTGGTGTAATAGAACCCCGCATTTGTCGAACCCTGCTCTTTGGCATAGGTGACAAATTGGGCAATGGCATCGGTCTCGATCTGCCGGGTGGCTTTGGACTTCTCCCTTATTTCCTTCCAAGAGTCATTTTGCCAACGGAGGACGACTTGTTCCAGCTTATTGAAGGCGGTGATATACTTCTCTTTCCATGCTGCTGCTTTTTTACCACGAAAACCCATGACCAAAAACACAAAACCATCTTTGGTCATTTCATACATTGGAAGGATTCTACCTGTCGGATCTTGATATTCACTGGGCTGAAAATTCAGCCCAGTGAACTCAGTAGAACACTCTAATTTTTCAATGGCCTGCAACACATTTTTATGTTTCTTGCCAAACTTCTCAGCAACCAGAACCGAAGTGGTAATGGGTCGCTTCCGAGTAATCTTTACTAAATCACTCATGCTACACCTCCTCTGTGAAGTAAATCTTCACCACTTTCCGCTTGCAAACGAAAAATGGCCGTTGAACAGGTTGCAAGACCGCCACAGAGAACGGCAGACCCGAAGGTCTCCTGTCCAACAGCCAAAGAGGATGCTGGAGCAAAGGACATAAAAATACCGCCAATCAAAATAAAGAGGGCGGTTGTCCTCTCTGTAGTCGGGCTTGCATTCCCGATCCCTGCTATTGCAGAGACGGGAGAAAGGTAGCCGACTTCATTTTCAAATTCAAGCATTTTATTTCCGTGGTTATTCAAGTTCATAATTTCATTGGTAAAACGGCTATTCCAACAAGTCGCTCAACGCGGAAAAAACGGTACTGCTGTTTTTCCGGTTAGCTTGGCGTTAAGTGGACCTCAACCTACTAATAAAACTGTCCACATCAGCAACATCCACCCAAGACCTTTCCGTTTGCAGACGTTGCAGAGAGGCATCCAGAAGATGCAGCTCTGCAACAACATCGGTGATCTCGCCATTAACCCTAATGTCGGTCACAACTAGGGCTAGTTCCGAAAGACGCTTTATTAAAACATCAACACCTGAAAAAATCGCATCAGCAGACCCGCCACCGTTTTTTTGTTCGTTAAGCTTCGATCTTCCTATTTTTGCTACTCTATCGCTGTTCATAATTTCAACCCTCATTCCACAGTCGTTACACATCTAAGCAACTCAAGGCTTCATCAGCTTTCATCGCTATATCAGTCAGCGTTTTTTCTACCGGCTCATATTTACCTGGCTCATCCGCAAGGGTGTTGGCCCACGTCCAAATAATTTTCAGGGCGGATTCTAACTGCTCATATCGCCATTGGTGACAGTCGCAAGCATGGTGGTGGGTAGTGCAACGGTCAACTCTTTTGGGTCGTTTCATTTGCACCACAACCGTTTCCAAAATATTGTGGTGGAATATCCACCGAGTGCAAAAGAGGTTATCCCTACACCCAATGTGTTACCGCAGAAAAAACCGACCAAGGCTGTGCCCATGCAGACCCAAGGAAATAAATTATATAGTCTGTCGGGAATATAAATAGTGGTCATGTTGACTCCTTAAGATGCTGGCACAAATCCGGTGATCATAAATAACCGCTCAAGGATCTGGTCTGCTGTTGTAAATTTTTTGATTAAACCTTTATCCTTCATGCCTTGATGGAGGTGCGCTCCAATCCGGTTGAGGATTGGCACAATTGGCTCCAGTAAATCTATTTTATTCGTTGGGCATTTTTCCATAAGCTCGTCAAGGGCCTGCTGGGTGACGGCGACCATGG
>JAOZSN010000162.1:0-3842 GCA_029939635.1 Deltaproteobacteria bacterium | reverse complement strand
ATCTGCAAGACCAGTGGTCTTTAATGCTACGGCGTACAGCTTGAGGAGGTTTATACAGATATCTTCATCAACCTGACTGACACCCCACTTTTTTACTGCTTGATCCAGGAGGCGGTCTGCCTCGAATAGATCTTCCTTAAACCATGGCGGCAGGTTTTTATGGTAATTCCAAGCGGTGATGATGCCACCACGGCAGGCACAGAGGATAGTGAGTTGCTGGCGCTGCAAAATGGGATCTATTTTATTTTGCATCCACCGCCACCTCTGCATGATCTGCAGGTACAGCAATATTCATGATATGCCCCACCATATCCCGAGCCCAAGCGTTCCCGTCTTGACTGTCATAATCTAGGATTCCACGGAGCAATTTTAATTGCTGTTCAATGATTTTACCTGCAGGACCGGCAAGACAACACGCCCAGTTATCTTTTTGAATGGAAAGCTCTTCCTGAAGGTTTTCAACGATGGCGGAAAGCTCGGTAACACCCCGACCGAGTATATCCATGACGTTCATTCTCCTTTTCGCCACATCAACTAGATCTTCACCGTTTGACTCTAGAACGCTGGCAATCTTATCAACTATAGCCTCTCGCTCTTCAAGCTCTTCCCTTGTGATCTTGAGCTCTGATTCGAGCAAACCAACAACTGCTGAGTTGTCAGTCCTGACAATATCCGCTTCAGGATATTCATCAGGGAAAACCCATTTCCTGGCGGTATCAATCAGGTTGTTTCTTTGGTTTACTGCTGTCACAAGCTTTGAGCATGAAGCGCAAACATTATGACCAAGATGAGACCGGACTTTTGAAACCTTCTCTTGGCATAATTCACATTTTTGTTTCACTGTTTTTTTTGCTGTAGTTTTTCTTGCTGGCATTTTAAAGCCCTCCACTTCAATTATTTTTATTTCAACAGGGATGCTTTTACAGTTATTGCAGATCGAACCAACCATCTGGCTTTCTGTTCTGGCTTCCTTGGCTTTAGCGCAAAGAGCTGTGAACCTCTGCGATGTCATTGTTTTTTTAGTGCCGTTTGTTATCGGGCAGGTTTGCTCGTATTCTTCCATCAGCGCTAACACTCCTTATTCATCCATTTAAAAACACACCCCCCAGCCGGACGCCCCGGCTGTGCCGCATCGAAAGCATATGGGGGAATGTAAAATCTTACAGCCAGACCTGACCGTTTAAACTCATCAGGATCGGCACAACCGGCCACATTTTGGGCAAATTAGGCCCTGGAACTCCCTGCCACAATTAATGCAGAGTTTTATATCCCTACGTTTAGAGGGGGGCAGGATTGACAGCCACATACCATCGTCTTTTGGCGACCAGAGCCCAGCCTTCATGAAAATCGCATCGAGCAATTTTTTTGTCATGAAATTATCCATCATGCAGTAGTCGATCACTTCGCCAACTTTTCCGTCTTGCCATAGGGCTGGAGCATCCGCACCATGCCCTATTTTCTTAAGGCCATATATGTTTGCACCCACCATGGCATTAAGCCCCAGACCACCATGGGTCTCTTTTTTGTATTTCATATCAAGGCCGTGGGCTCGCCACACCTCTTCCTGAATGTCAAAATGCTTTTCCTGGGGGATGGTAATCTGATTAGCAGCAAGGAGAGCACTGTCAAATTTTCTGCTGTTGTAGCCAACCACATAATCAACCTGGTTGATCAAAAGCTGTAGCTCGCCAAGATTATCGGACATAAAAACATGGTTACGACCTGTAATTGTCGAATAAGCACAGGCAACAGATATGCCCATGCCAGGGAAATCGTGCCAGCCTTCGCAATATTCATAGGCGTGGTCTTTTTCCTCATTTTTACTGAGGATTTTCTTTTTAATTTCTGTATCTAAAACCAGTATCGTTGGTGCTGGTATTCTCATGTCGGGTCAACTCCTGACTCTTGCTCTGGGGCAAAATGGACTGAAAAGCGACCCATTGTGGCAAGTTCGTTTAATAATTCGTCTGTCTGATCTGTTAAAAACACGATTAAATCAGCAGTTTTTTGCTGATCACCACCAACTATAGCGATCATTTCCGGTGTTTCGGATTGGATCAGGTGGGTGAGGCTGTTGGCAAGGACCACAAGCCTTGACGCAAGCTCTGCATCGAGATCTGAGCGGAGGATGTATTTGCCTCGCTCGATGTCGTATTTAAGCTCTTCTTTTTTCCTACCAACCTTTAACTTCTTGATTTCTTCACGGGTTTTGGTAGCAAAGAGATCTTCTGACTCCGATGCTACGGTTTGACCGCTTTGGGTACGGATCAGCCAAGTTTCGGCGTATTTTTTGACCAACCGCTTAGTGTAAAAGCCATTACGGTTTTTTGTGAGCTTGCCGGAGCTGCAGTGGTTGTAGAATTTTTGTTTTTTAATCTCCCAACCATCCCCTTCCAGAAAACGCAGGACATCGGCCTTGTTTTTTGTTTGGGCGTAGGTTTTCCATTGGGGATGGCTGGGAGATTCTGTGGTCATGGCATCAGGCAGACAGAGCTGCAAGCCTCCGGTCGAGATTTACGATCGCGAGAGCCAAACCTCTAAACATGACACCAACATCTGTTTTAACGATATATGGATAATGGATGCCATACATCCCTGTTTCAAGTATCTCATGCAGTGCAGCGGGCAGTTCAGCCACCATCTCTTCAAGAGACTTCTCATCCGCACCTACCACACAATTTGCTTTCGCCTCTTCAATGAGCATATCAGCTGTAAATATTTTATATTCCTTTCCCATTACTCCACCCCCAATAATGATTCGTTCCTGGTGGCAAAACCTTCGTACACAGGCCGCCAAACACAACCTGCCATCCTTTTCCCCACACTGAAAAGAGGTGATCTTAATAGTTCACGGGTAAAATAATCCTCGGGGTATGGGGCAATATCAAGATCAAGATCACAAAATCGAGAAAACAAATGATACCCACTAGCACACGCCTGCGAATATAACGGATTCACGGCACAATATTCAGAGAGAAAACGAGCCACCGCCCAGTTCATGCCGTACATTTTGGAAGATAACCTACTATTTTCGGTGGCAGCCCCAAGGATATTGACACCTGTGGATTTTTCTACCAGTTCGTTGACCATGAGTTGGGCTGCAGGGTGACAATTCCCATATCCGAAAGATCTGGCGATCATGGCAGCATGTTTGGCGGCATAACCCACTCTTTGCAATTTGTTTTCATGCAGAACGAGGGTTGTCTCCTTAGGGGCGATAGAGGGGAGGGTGTAGGTGCCTGTTTTTCGGATTTGGGGGAGGACGTCGTGAAAAACCCAACGGCGGAACTTTTCGGCTTCCGGCTTGTTTGAACGAAAAATGAGACGGTAGAGACCAGATTCTGAAACAGTGAGAATATCTCTTGATTGACCTGATATAACCAAAGGTGATATCAGCTTTTCGTCATCCGGCAAATTTTGACAAGCTTTTGACACATTTTCGAGATCAAGAGCCTCACAAACATCCTTGGCGATAAACCAAGGCTCTTGCTCCTCATCGAGGACAGAACGGAACTGGTGGGACTGGTAGTGGAACGTGGTTACTTGATGCATAATGCACCTCCTGGTAGGGGTAAAGAAATTACCGCCAATTGCGACTCGAAACGCAAAAAGGGCGACACATGCGAGTTCGAATACCGTTTACCAGGAAACGGCGAGCGTAAAGCTCCACGCATGGCCGCCCAAAGGAAATGCCATACACGGGACGCAAAAAAACCGCCTAAACTAAATAAAGTGGCGGTGCGTCCGCCTGGTAATCGGGATTCGAAACCCGATTGCTGGATTTTGCCAGCAACAGACGCACCGTAACCGAAGATTACAGGGGTTGTCAATTTATTTACGGT
>JAOZSN010000161.1 GCA_029939635.1 Deltaproteobacteria bacterium | reverse complement strand
TTAATCTGCGGGCAGCTGCAGCGATAAGGTCATCTGCTTCCATTGTTTCCTGTTAGAGGGTGGGGATGCCTAAGGCCGCCACCAGATCATGGATATAGGGGATCTGGCAGGAGAGATCATCTGGCATGGCAGGCCGGTTGGCCTTATAGTCCGGATACATCTTATGGCGAAAGGTTGGCCCTTTGAGGTCAAAGGCCACGGCCAGGTGGCTGGGTTTTTTCTCTTTGAGGATACGCTGGATGGTATTGATAAAGCCTAAGGCAGCATGGGTAAACAGTCCGTTGGCGTTGGTCAGGGGAGTGATGGCATGGTAGGCCCGGTAGATATAGGCAGAGCCATCGACGAGATAAACCGGTTGTGGTGTGGGCATGGGTGATAATTCACGGTTAATGTTAAAAAAAATGAGGTAGGTAGAGCTTTTAATTGTAAACCGGAAACGGGAAACCGTAAACCGTTCAGTACTGGGGTAGGAAAAATTTTCCCCCTATGGCAAAAAAAAGCTAAAGCTTTTCTGGGAAAAGTCGATAATCTGATTAAAGTGGGTAAAAATTTCACCCCCCACCCTAAGACGCCAGCTGCGTCATTATAATAGATTGTCGGGAGCCAGTCATGAAGCTGACAGATGTAGTGTCCCAGATACGGACAGAAACGAAAACAGAAGTTAAAAAGGCCCGGGAGGCCGAAACGGTTGGCAGTAGTAAGGCAAGTGCAACCGATACAGTGGCCCTCTCCACCGGCTCCAAGGAAGTGCAGCAAATGCGACAAATTATTGATGATACTCCAGATGTGCGCGCTGACCGTGTTGAGGCTTTGAAGAGCCAGGTTGAAAGTGGCGAATACCAGGTTGATTCCCGGGATATTGCCGACAAGATGCTGTCCAGCCTTATGGTGGATGAGGGTATCTTGGGAAAATAGAGCTTTAGTTCATAGAGCAGGGTCCTGGAGAGGCTGATTCGCATAAGCGGATCAGCCTCTCTTTTTTTTGTAGATATCCAGATAATGGAATTGACAGTCAGTGGGGGTGCCGTGATAACATGAGGGATGTGGTAAACAGGGGGGAAATGTGAAGGAAAGGGCATTAAAAAAACAATCAGCAGGGCTAGGCCTGTGTATGCTGCTGTGGGCCGGGTCAGGTCTGGCTGCCGAAACAAGTGTTTTTGATATGAGCCTGGCTGAACTCATGGCTTTGGAGGTCGAGAGTTCACGCCGTTCTGAAGAGCAGTTTTCTGTGCCTGCCGCTATCTATATTATCACCCAGGAAGATATTCGCCGCAGTGGTTCCACCTCCATTACTGAGTTATTACGCATGGTTCCTGGTATGCATGTGGGTCAACTCAACGGCAATATGTTTGCCATCAACAGCCGTGGTACCAACCGTCGTTATTCCCGTGAGTTACTGGTGATGATTGATGGTCGTACTGTCTTTAACCAGCTCAATAATGGTGTGTATTGGGCCCGGGTGGATGCCATGCTGGCCGATATTGATCACATTGAGGTGATTCGTGGCCCTGGTGGCTCCCTGTGGGGTTCCAATGCAGCCCAGGGAATTGTCAATATTATCACCAAAAGGCCACCCGAAACAGTTGGGGGATACGCTGAAGGTGCGGCAGGAGGTGGAGGATCATTTGCCAATAGTCTTGCCGGGCGGCTGGGTTATGGTGATGAGCAGTTTGCTGCCCGGCTTTACGCCAAAAATAAGCGTATTATGGCCAGTACAAATCCGGATAGTGAAGAACAGTCAACCCCAGGTGCCTTTCTCCCTGGTTCCACAGGCCATGATGGCCATGATTTTAGCCAGGCTGGTTTTCGATCCAGCTGGCAGGCAAATGATCGCGATTTTTTTAATCTACAGGGTGATTTCTTTGACTCCAAGGAGGAACAGAGCCGTATAGTCTTTGGTAGCGTGACAGAGGACACGGAAAAAGGTCGGGGTGGCAATATTCTCCTGCGCCATGACCATCAATTTTCCCAGCACTCTACCTCTTCCCTGCAGCTCTACTATGACTATACCTACCTGGCAAATTCTTCTTTTAATGATACACGTAACACCTATGATATGGACTTCCAGCACTCGTTTAGTTTACCAGCTCAGCGTGTTATTTGGGGTCTAGGATATCGCTATTTGCAGGATAAAAGTGAGACACCTGGTACCGGTTTTGCCCTGGATCCTGCCCATCGCAACGATGATACCTACAGTGCCTTTATTCAGGATGAGTTTTCAGTGCTGGATGATGCCCTTAAGCTGACTATTGGCACAAAATATGAGCATAATAAATATACCGATGATGAGTGGCAGCCCAGTGGTCAGATCCTCTACCAGTTGGAGCAGGAGCACGTAGTGTGGGTTTCCGCCTCCAGGGCGGTGATAGTGCCTTCACGCTCCCAGAGCGACGGTATTGTTGATTTGGGATTTATGGTTATTCCCATCAATGAACCTGGGGCATCATCCAACGTAATCTATAGCCTGGAGTGCGGCCACCGTCTCAAGTTCAGTGATAATTTCATGCTGGATCATTCCATCTTTTGGGATGATCACCATAATCGCAACAATGATTCTGAGCAGTTGCGTTATATATATGGCTATGAATCTGTTGTTCGTTATTATTATGGCCAAGGCCGTACAGAGGTGTCCTACACCTGGCATCGGGCTGCTTCGGCCAAGGAGGGCGCTTATGAGAATGAGCAGATTCCAACCAACTCCTTTACTGTGCGTAATCTATATAATATTCGCCATAATTTGGAGTTTGATTTGAGGCTCTTCTATGTTGATCAGACCAGTACAACCAGCAGTTACAGCCGTCTTGACCTTCGTTTAGGCTATTACCCGGTCGAGCAGGTAGAGTTGAGTCTGGCCTTAAGCAATGCCTTTGATCCGGAACATGATGAGGCTATCTCAGACCCTACCAAGGGCAATACCGACTGTCTGCGTCAGCTTATTGTAAAGCTTTCCTTCGATTATTAGAACAGCCACTCCCCGCCCTTTCTCTTCTGATACTTTGGCAGCACACAGCAATTATTTTGTGCTTTTGCACAAAATAATTGCTGTAAACCCTTGCCTGTTGCTATTTTAGTATTATCTTTATTTTCTATTCACGAAGACACAAATACGAATAGGTGTTTTGGTTAAGCTCTTCTCTTCTATTCTAATACGGAGGCAGGTTATGAAAATTGCAGTGAGTTCAATAGGAACAGAAATAGATTCAGCAGTTGATCCGCGTTTTGGTCGAGCCGCGTATCTTGTTATCGTTGATTCAGATACAATGACAGTGGCCACGGTTATTGATAACCAGGCCGCACGGGATGCGGCCCATGGTGCGGGTATTAATGCCGCCACCATGATGGCCGAGGCCAAGGCCGAAGCTGTCCTTTCTGGTCGGGTGGGCCCTAAAGCAGAGGTCGTGCTGCAGAGTGCCGGCATTACTATCTATAATAATGCCACTGGTACGGTACGCCAGGCAGTGGAAAAAGTGGTGGCTGGTGGCAAGTCGGCTACCACTCCTGAACCAAGTTCTCCGGCAACGGCCCCTGGTCGTGGCATGGGTGGTCAGGGGCAAGGTCAAGGTCGTGGCTGTGGTTGTGGTGGTGGTGGCGGTGGACAAGGCCGAGGTCGAGGTCGGGGCCAGGGGCGGAGATCATGAAGATAGCTGTGGCCAGTGGTAAGGGGGGGACGGGTAAGACCACCGTAGCGGTGAGTTTGGCCCTGGTGGCCAAGGAGGCGCAGCTACTTGATTGTGATGTGGAGGCACCGAACAGTCATATTTTTCTTAAACCAACATTTACCGACACCAGTACCCTGACCTTGGATGTGCCAGAGGTTGATGAGGAAAAATGTACCTACTGCGGCATTTGTCGTGATATCTGTCGTTTCAATGCCATCACCGTCTTTGGCGAAACCATGATGATCTTTCCAGAGATGTGTCACGCCTGTGGTGGATGTTTCCTCGCCTGCCCCGAAGATGCCTTACTGCACGGTAAACGTGAGATTGGTGTGGTGGAGGAAGGCAGGGACGGCTCCCTTAATTTTGCTCAAGGAACCTTGCGGATCGGTGAGGCTATGGCTCCACCACTTATTAAAGAGGTACAGAGTCGGGCCAGCGGCCCCTTAGTCATTTATGATGCACCTCCAGGTACATCCTGCCCCATGGTGACCACGGTGCGGGATGCTGATTTTACCCTGCTGGTCACTGAGCCTACCCCCTTTGGTCACCATGATCTTAAACTGGCGGTGACCGTGTTGCGTCAGCTTGAACGGCCCTTTGCGGTGATAATTAATAAGGATGGTCTGGGAGATGAACAGGTGGCTCAGTGGTGTAAAGATGAGGATATTGATGTGCTCATGCGCATCCCCTTTTCACGCCAGGCAGCAGAGGGGTGTGCCACTGGTCAGCCACTTATCCATACCATGCCAGATCTAGAGCAGCAGTTTGAGGCAATGTTAGCGAAAGTTGTGAGCGGAGGGGCAGCATGAAGGAGATTCTTATACTAAGTGGTAAAGGTGGCACTGGCAAGACATCGGTGGCAGCTTCGCTGGCAGCACTTATGCCGGATAAGGTGCTGGTGGATTGTGATGTGGATGCCGCGGATTTGCATTTGGTTTTAGCCCCGCAAGTGGAGGAGCAGCATGATTTTATTTCCGGGGTGTTACCTGAGGTCGATGGAGATAAATGTAGTGAGTGTGGTCTCTGTGCTGAGCAATGTGCCTATGATGCCATTGTCATGGATGATGGGCCACAGATAGACCCACTCACCTGTGAGGGATGCGGAGTATGTGCCTGGTTTTGTCCAGAAGAGGCTATCACCATGGCTGATACCACCTGTGGTATTTGGATGCAGTCACAGTCTGCCTATGGCCCTATGATCCATGCCGCCTTGGATCCGGGGGAGGAAAATTCTGGTAAGCTGGTCTCATTGGTGAAGAGGGAGGCGCGGCAATTGGCAGAGGAGCAGGGCAAGCAGTGGATATTGGTTGATGGCCCGCCTGGCATCGGCTGCCCGGTCATTGCCTCAATGTCCGGGGCAGATATTGTCCTGGCGGTGACCGAGCCTTCGGCCTCTGGTCTCCATGATCTGGAACGACTGGCTGGACTGGCCGCCCATTTTAAGGTGACCACCTGTGTTTGTATAAATAAATGGGATTTAAACGAGGAGATGACTCGGCGCATTGAAGCACGTTGTGAGGAATATGATATTCCGGTGCTGGCGCGAATTCCATTTGATGAGGATGCTGTACGCAGTGTGGTGCAGGGCGTACCATTGGTGGAATTTTCACAAGGCCCTGCGACCTTAGCCATGAAAGAATTATGGCATCATTTAGAAAAAGAGGCGTACCAGGAAGGTGAGCCGCGCTATCCCGTGCTGGGGGATGGAAAAATCACTCTGTCCAGCTAGTTATTCTTTAGTAAAGACGGGCCAGCAGGGATCATAGCTGGCTGGATCAAGAAGAATCTGGCTGGCAAGGCGCTCTGCTGGGTTGATGACCAAGGGGCCGAGGAGGTTAGCGGTCATCTCCTCGGGTTTACCCTCTGGAATGGTGAGCAGCAGCAATAGATCATGGGGGCGAGAGCCATTGAGTTGCAGGTCCTGGCGACAGGAGCCAGGTATGGCGGGTTGATACTCCTGGAGGAGGGTTGTGGCCTGGATAACAACAAAGGCGAGCTGTGGGTTATCCAGGGATTGCAACCACAAGAAGGGTGACTCCTCACTATGGGGGCGCAGGACAAAGCGACTGGACTCGGGGAAACCAAGTAGAGGCTGAGTCATGGTAATGACCCGGTCAATCTCTACCTCAATGGTACCAAAGCGACTGGTGTCAACGCTGATTATTTCATTCATATTTTGAGCAGTTGCACTATTCATGTTTTTTATCTTCTCGATATTCTTTATTTCTTTACCTTGTGGTTTTCCAATATATCGGACAAAGAGGAAAGATCTTGAGGGCTTTCAGAGGCGGCCCGCACATTTTCTTCCTTGATCCGCTCATACACCTCATTGCGATGGATAGCGATGGAGTTGGGTGCATCAATACCTAGCTTGACCTGACCATTTTTGATCTCCAGTACCTTGACGACAATATCGTCGGCAATAGTGATGGCCTCACCAATCTTACGAGCCAGGATGAGCATGGAAAACTCCTTTTAAAGAATGTAAAAAAATATAGTACCTCTTCTTTACCTTTTTTAGTTCTCAATTTCTTTAAATTCTTACAATTATCCTACAGATAATCAACCAGACTTAGCTGCATGGTCTTGGCTGCTGCTGACAGGGCCGCCTGG
>JAOZSN010000160.1 GCA_029939635.1 Deltaproteobacteria bacterium | reverse complement strand
TCCGCAAGCACCACCTCCTCAAACAGGCCATGATTGATAGTCATTCTACTATCACTGACCGAGATCACCAGGTAACGCTCTTAACGGAACGACTGGCCAGCGCTGAAGCCGACAAAGAGCACCACCAGCAGGAAAATGCGAGCCGCATCACCTTTTTGACAGCTGAGCGCAGCCAATTGCAAGGGGAGATCAAAGAATTATATACGCAAAACAGCCGTTTGCAGGCCGACATGGCCGCCATGACCACCAAGGTACAACGCCTTGCCCCCCTCAGTAACGAACTCCACGACTGCCAGAGCAAACTCGACACCCTCCGTCAGGAAAAAAGCAGCAGCGATGCCGCCCTGGCCGCCCTTACCTCCCGGCAGGATGAAGAACGCAAGGCATACGAAGAACAGATCCGCCTCCGTGCCAAGGCAGAGACAGAGACACTAGAGGCTAGTAAGCTACGCATCAGCGAATTAGCAGAGGAGCGAGATGGCAGCCGCCGCCAACGCGACCAACTCCGCGCTGAAAATAGCCAGATAAGCACTGAGCATGCAGCCCTACAAACTAAAATTGAAGAGGAACGCAAGGCCGCTGAGGATAAAATCAGGCTCCTTGAGCAGGCTGAGGGCAACTTGACCAAGGAATTTGAGAATCTGGCAAATCGTATTTTTGAGGAAAAACACCAAAAATTCAGTGAGGTCAGCAAGAACAATATTGAGTCGATCCTCAGCCCTGTTCGCCAGCAGCTCAGTGAATTTCGTAAAAAGGTGGATGACGTCTACGACAAGGAGAATAAAGAACGCGCCTCCCTGCGTACAGAAATCCAGCAATTAAAATCTCTCAACGAGCGTATTGGCACCGATGCCCTCAACCTGACCAAGGCCTTAAAGGGCGATGCCAAGTTACGGGGCAATTGGGGAGAGATGCAGCTTGAGCGCTTACTGGAGGAATCTGGACTCAGCAAGGGACGGGAGTATGAAGTGCAGGCCAGCCTCAAGGATGAGGAAGGCAAACGCCTACAACCCGATGTTGTCATTCACCTGCCGGAAAATAAAGATGTCATTATTGATTCAAAGGTATCCCTGGTTGCCTACGAACAATACCATGCGGCTGAGAGCGACGACGAGCGGCGAAACCAGTTACGTAGTCACCTGCAATCACTACGCACCCATTTCACCGGTTTAAGTGCCAAAAATTATGATGAGCTGGTTGGCGTCAATTCATTGGATCTGGTCATCATGTTTGTCCCCATTGAACCCGCCCTGCTGCTGGCCTTTGAACATGAACCAGGTCTTTTCTCCGAGGCCTTTAACCGCCGCATCTTACTGGTCAGTCCCTCCACTCTCATGGCCACCCTGCAGATCATCAATAATATCTGGCGCTATGAGTATCAAAATCGGAACGCCCTGCAGATTGCCACCGATGCTGGTCGCCTCCATGATCAATTTGTCCTCTTTGTTGAGGCCCTAGAAGATGTCGGCGTGAAGCTACAAAAGGCCTCAGATAGCTACCAGACCGCCCACAAACGACTAACCAGTGGCCGAGGCAACCTGGTGGGTCGCACCCTGAAGTTAGAAAAATTAGGGGCCAAGACCAAGAAGAAAATAGACAAACTCCTCCTGGAGGAGGCACTTTTACAGGAGAGTCTGCCAGAAAAAGGGACAGAAGAGGAAAGCTAGGTATCATTCCCTACAAATTCCCTCTTTTTGCACACGATCCGTGCTCTTTCATAACTTTCTCTTGCACACAAAATCATCATTATATATAAAGGGCACAACTTACATACTGATAGAAACAGATACAACCCTGCCTAATAGACCTTTTTATACTATATAAATTTCCAAAAGGAGATCTCTGCACATGAAACTTGGGTTAAATGGCCTTGGCCGCATCGGTAAACTCTCTCTCTGGCATCACGTAGGCAGAAAACATTTCTCAGGCATCGTGGCCAATACTGGTCGAGAAATAGGCCAAAGCCTCGAAGATCTCGCTGCCTCCATTGAAAGGGACAGCGCCTATGGACGTCTTTCCACCTTTCTGCACGGCTACCAGGCCGGGCGTGTGGTGGAAAACATCAATCATGCTGCAGGCACCATGACCGTCAATGGTATGCCTGTCCAAATCCTCCGTGAGGCCCGCAACCCCAAGGACATCAAGTGGAAAGAGAATGACGTTCGCCTGGTGGTGGATACCACTGGTGTCTTCACCGATCCCACTTCTGACGAAAATGACCCTCGTGGTTCCTTCCGCGGTCACCTGGCTGGCGGTGCAGAAAAAGCCATCCTCTCTGCCCCTTTTAAAATCAAGGCAAAGGGCATGGATATGCCTGACGATGCCATTACTACGGTAATGGGTATCAATGGCGATGACTATATCCCATCCCAGCACAACCTGCTCTCTGCCGCCTCCTGCACCACCACCTGCCTGTCATATATGATCAAGCCGCTGCTGGATCAATTTGGCGCAGAGAATGTTCTTTCCGCCTCCATGGTCACGGTTCATGCCGCCACCGGCAGCCAGAAGGTGCTCGACTCCCTGCCCAAAACTGGTGCGGCAGACCTGCGCAAGAACCGCTCCATCCTCAACAATATTATTCTCACCACCACTGGTGCAGCCAAAGCTCTGCGCCTGGTTATCCCTGAGATGGCAGATATTGGTTTTATTGCTGAGTCCGTCCGTGTCCCCACCTCTACCGGCTCCCTCATTGTCCTGGTGCTCAACCTGCAGGATGACCTGGCCGACCCCATCAAACGTGAGAAGATCAACAACACCTACCGTGATTTTGGCCAAAATTCACCCTACCTGATCTACTCTGAGGAACAAAATGTCTCCAGTGATATCATCGGTGGGCCTGCCGCCGCAGCTATCATTGAAGGCACAGAGACCCATACCCGTACCGCCGCTATCAAGGTAAACATGGACAAGCTGGGCTGTGCTGGTGGAGATACCCCCCATGTCCTTGATGTACCGGTAACCCAGGCTGTTGTCTATGGTTGGTATGACAACGAAATGGGCAGCTACACAAATATGCTGGCTGACCGCACTGTTTCTGTTGCAGAATCAATGGTGTAACGGCTGCAAAATCTGTAACAGTGGGGCCTTCGTGAATTTAGATACTCTTGTTATACGCCCCATGATCCAATTAGATCTCCCCGAAGTGCTCCAGATTGACAGTAGCAACCTGTCGGCCTGGGGCATTTCTCTTTTTAAGCAACAACTTACCAACAAACACTCCTTTCATTTTGTCGTCCGATCACGCCAAACCAATGAGCTCCTTGCCTTTATCTGCGGTCATGTAATTGCTGATGAGGCAGAGATCCACAAGATCGCTGTTGCCCCTGACTGGCAACGGCACGGCATCGCCAGCCATCTGCTGCATCACGTCCTAGAATCACTACAAATACCCACCATCTTCCTGGAACTACGTGCTTCCAATAGCGCTGCCCGTAACCTCTACGAAACATTCAACTTTTCCAGTTGTGGCCTACGAAAAAAATACTATTCATCCCCCCCAGAGGATGCTATTATCATGAGATTGCAGCAGCATTAAGAAAAGCATCGCTATATCTCACATCCTGCCACATACCCACATCATTTTTCGGAGCAACCCACTGTGAAAAACATAAAAGACATCGAAATCAGCAATAAACGAGTCCTCATCCGCGTTGACTTTAATGTTCCTCTGGATGACCAGGGCAACATCACCGACAACACCCGCATCCTCGGGGTGCTGCCCACCCTGCGTTATGCTCTGGAGCAGCAGGCTAAAATCATCATCATCTCCCACATGGGACGTCCCAAAGGCCAACGCAATGAAAAATTTTCCATGGCCCCTGCCGCCCAGAGATTAGGCGAATTACTCAACGTAACTGTGCAGCTGGCTCCTGACTGTATTGGCCCCGAGGTAGAAAAGCTGGTCACAGCTATGCAGCCCGGTGATGTCATGCTGTTGGAGAACCTGCGCTTTTATGACCAAGAGACAGAAAATGATGCTGACTTTTCTGAAAAACTAGCAGCCCTGGCCGATGTATATATCAATGATGCCTTTGCCGTGGCTCACCGTGCCCATGCCTCAGTGGTGGGAGTCACCGATCATGTCGAGCAGTGCGCCGCAGGTTTTCTGCTCCAGAAGGAGATGGACTTTTTCCATCAGGCGGTCAGTGATCCACGTCGCCCCCTGGTTGCCATAGTTGGCGGAGCCAAGGTCTCCAGTAAACTCGGAGCCCTGCAGGCTATGCTGGACCGGGTTGACAAGATGATTATTGGCGGTGCCATGGCCAACACCTTTTTAAAGGCCACGGGTCATAACATTGGCAAATCTCTGGTGGAAAACGACCTTCTTGATACCGCCCTAGAGTTACTAGCCAAGGCTAAAAAACTAGGGGTACAGATCTACCTGCCCATTGATGGCATTGTTGCCGAAGAGTTTTCTGCCGAGGCCACAAACAAACGCTGCCCAATTCAAGAAATCCCAGACGAATGGATGATGCTGGACATTGGCCCAGCCACCTCCATTCTCTTTCACGAAGCAATAGAATCAGCCAAGACCATCATTTGGAATGGCCCCATGGGTGCCTTTGAGACTGACCCCTATTCCCGTGGCACCATGGCCATGGTGCAACATATGGCCCAATCACACGCCCTGACCATTGTCGGTGGCGGTGATACCAATGCAGCAGTAAATAGCGCTGGGGAAAAAGATAATTTCTCATACATGTCCACTGGCGGTGGAGCCTTCCTCATGCTCATGGAAGGCAAGAAACTGCCAGGGGTGGAAGCACTGAACTAGCGCATATCCAGAAATTGGTCATTTCTGGACAGACACGAACTAAAATCGTTTATCTATTATTTTAAAATCTTATGATGCTGCATTATCACGCTTCATCCCAAGACCTATACTAAGGAGATCACCATGTCCCGCACCTCTCTGCTTGCCGGAAACTGGAAAATGCACACCACTACCAGTGAAGCCAGACAACTGGCCGCTGCCATTGCCAACCAACCTGCCCCCAGCAACCGTGAGGTGTTACTAGCCCCTCCCATGACAGCCTTAGCCGTTGTTGGTGAGACAGTGAAGAATAGTAATGTGCTCCTGGGCAGCCAGAATATATGTTGGGAAGAACAGGGTGCCTTCACGGGTGAAATCTCCCCTGCCATGCTCAAAGATGTGGGTGGTAGCATGGCCATAATTGGTCATTCAGAACGCCGCGCCATCTTTGCAGAAACAGACAGCCTTATAAACCAACGTGTCCAAGGTGCCCTTAAATACGGCATTATCCCCATCCTCTGTATTGGTGAAACCTTGGAGGAACGTGAGGCTGGCACCACCATGACAATCCTTGAGGGTCAACTCCGGGCAGGACTAGTAGATACCCCCCTCACCTCTGGAGCAGATCTGGTCATTGCCTATGAACCAGTCTGGGCCATTGGTACCGGCAAAACAGCCTCCACCGCCCAGGCCCAGGAGGTACATCTCTTTATCCGTGGCCTGCTGGCAGATATCTACCAAAAAGATATTGCTGACCAGATAAGAATATTGTATGGTGGCTCGGTTAATCCTGCCAACGTTGATGAATTGATGGCCCAGGAAGACATTGATGGAGCCTTGGTGGGCGGTGCCGCCCTGAAAGCAGACTCCTTTTTACGAATAATTAATTACCAATAAAATAGATGACGACAATACTGACCATAATCCATGTCCTGGTAAGCCTTTTTCTTATTGGCATTGTCCTGCTTCAGCAAGGCAAAGGGGCAGACATGGGAGCTACCTTTGGTGGTGGATCAAGTCAAACCGTATTTGGCGCTGATGGCCCAGTTTCCTTACTGAGCAAAGTCACCACAGCAGCAGCCATTATATTCATGATAACAAGCCTTACACTGGCCTACAAAACTGCCCACAATAGTGGCGGTTCAGTAATGGCAGAAATTACCGTGCCTAATGAGGTAAAAGATGATATAGAACCACAAGCTCAGCTTATCGAGACCTTAGTCGAAACCAAAGCTGAGACAGAGCCTGTAGCCCAGACAGAACAAACTGCCCAAGAGCCCGTTACAACTCCGACAGCAGAGACACAGGACGTAACAAAATAAATTTTTAAAAGGTGCTGCCGAAGTGGTGGAACTGGTAGACACGCTGTCTTGAGGGGGCAGTGGGCATCGCCCGTGCGAGTTCGATTCTCGCCTTCGGCACCATTTAGTACCTGAGCCTGTTATTACTTAACTGTAATAACAGGCTTTTTTTATGCCTTCAGCTAGTTGGCTATAGCCTCTTGAGCTCCCTCGCACCATCTCCTCGTACCATTTTCACTTCTAGAGGAGTTTCTTCCTGTGGCTTATTCATCTTCCTTCATCGTATTATTTCCGTCATCACATCCCCAAGAAGCACA
>JAOZSN010000159.1 GCA_029939635.1 Deltaproteobacteria bacterium | reverse complement strand
TTATCTAAAAAAACAGTGATAGGGAAAAATTGTCTCATAGGAGTTAATGCAATTATACTGCCAGGAGTAAAAATTGGTAATGAAGTTGTTGTCGGAGCAGGATCTGTTGTTACTAAAGACGTACCACCGAACAGTCTTATAGCTGGTAATCCTGCTAAGATAATTCGGAATATTAACACCAGTAAATACGGCAAAATAAAACGAACCACATATGCTGCCTAACAGCAGCCTAACGACCATCTTAAAAACATCAAAATAATGAAAAATAAAAAAATTGTCATGATCGGCCCATCACTTAATGCGAAAGGAGGTATCACTACAGTTGTAAATGGTTATATTGATGCAGGATTGTTTGATAAGTGGGGAATTATTTATTTAAACACCCATACTGAAGGGTCAATAGTTAGTAAGGCGCTTGTGGTAATAAGCGCAATGACTAAATTATTAATCTTGCTGTTAAAAAACGACGTTGCGTTATTGCATGTTCACTCTGCTCAAACCGTAAGCTTCTGGAGGAAATCCATATTTATGATAGTCGCGTTATTGACTAAATGCCCCTTTATTTTCCATTTACACGGAAGTGAATTCATGCAATTCTATAATAAGCGTTGCGGGAGACTAGCAAAATGGATGGTTCGTTTTATTTTAAAGAAGTCTTCCCGAGTGATCGCACTATCTAGCCAGTGGAAAGATAATCTTCTGTCTATTGAAAACACTGCCAATGTTGTGTGTATTTATAATTCAGTTCTTGTTCCTACTGTTCATAGTGCCCTCAGGCGACACAAAAGAAAAAATACGTTGTTATTTTTGGGGCGTTTAGGCGAACGCAAAGGCATATATGATTTACTAGAGGCTGTTTCTCAAATAAAAATAAATTTTCCTGATGTAATTTTAAAATGTGGTGGAGACGGAGAGATCGATAAAGTAGCTAAACGTGCTGAGGAGTTAGGAATATCTAAAAACATTGAAATTTTAGGTTGGATCAGAGGAAAGAATAAACAAAAAATGTTAGATGAGGCGGCTATATATGTCTTGCCTTCCTATAATGAAGGCTTGCCTATGGGAATCTTAGAAGCTATGGCAGAAGGACTTCCTGTTGTATCATCAACTGTTGGAGGGATACCTGATGCCATAGCTTCTGGCTCAGATGGCATATTAATTGAGGCTGGAGACATAGATGCTATTGTCGATTCCATTGAACGTTTATTAACTGATAGTGAACTAAGAATAAATATGGGAAAAGCAGCGCGTCAGAAAATAATTGATGAATTTAGTGCAAATAAAATTTTACCTGAAATTGAAAATCTATATAGAGAACTAAAAGCAGTTCCAATCATTTCCTAATTACAAAAAAATGACAACTGCTAATCCTGAAAAGCTACTGAACAAACCTTTGCGAATCGTTTTTGTGCTTCCTTCCCTTTTGCGGGCCGGAGCAGAATCCCAAGTTGTAAACCTCATCAATAATCTAGATCCTGCTCTTTTTGAAATGCATCTAGTTGTCTTTGAACGACAACTTGACCAGCTAGATCGAGTTAACCGAAAAATTGTGCATTTCCATCATTACCTAAGACGGCATAGGTATGATATTTCTCCAGCTATCCAGCTTGCCCGCCTTATAGATAGGCACCAGATAGATATAGTTCACTGCTCCTTACAGATATCTTTGTTTGTTGGGTGGCTGGCGATACGAATTTCCAGACATAACCCAAAGCTTATTCTGGCTCTACATACTACGCTAAACAGAGATAAAAGAACTGATCTTTTTGACAAATTTTTCTATCAATTCCTCATGAGAAGCTGCACCAAGGTGATATGCGTATGCAAGGCACAGGAGACCCATTGGCAAACAAAATTCCCATTTCTTTGCAAAAAGACTGAGGTCATCTACAATGGGGTGGATACAGAGTGGTTTACCCCCTACAAAACTGACCAATCAGGGTCGCAACTGCGAAAAAAACTTGGCATCCCAGATCATGCATTCGTTGCATGTTGTATTGCCGCATTCCGACCAGAGAAAGGCCACAAAATCCTACTCAGAACCTTCCGTGATGTAATAAAAAAACACCCCGAAATATTCCTCATCCTTGCAGGTGACGGAGTGCTGCGCCAAGAAATAGAAACCTATTCAAGGGCAATAGGCTTATCAAAAAAAATCATTTTCCTTGGACTAATGACTGATGTAAGACCGGTTCTATCTGCATCTGACATTTCTATCATTGCCTCAACCGCTGTTGAAACGTTCTCGATAGCTATGCTAGAGTCCATGGCAATGCGAGTACCAATGGTGGCAACAAATATCGGCGGAACAGCTGAGGCCGTCAGATGCAACCAAACAGGATTGCTGGTATCGCCAGGCAATGGTGACGAATTGGCGGCTGCGATGACATACATGATTGAACATAATATAAAAAGAAAACGCATGTCATATAAGTGCAGAAAGGTGATTTTGGCGGAATTCACTAATGAAATGATGGTAAAAAACACAACACATCATTTACGGCAAAAGTAAGTCACTAAATAATTATTACTAATATGACAAAAAAAACATCAGAAATCCCTAAACCACAAAGTTTAATGGGTTTAAAAGTAATTCCCTTTGCCGACTACGACCAAGCCTGTACCTGCATTGGCCAACTCATCGCCGAAAAAAAGCAGGCCGTAAGTGTGGCGATAAATCCAGAAAAGATCTATAAAAGTCACCAGGAACCAGCTCTGCAACAACTTCTCAATCAGGCAGAGGTGGCCATTTGCGATGGTATTGGCGCAGCCTTGGCCTATCGTGTTCTATACGGCCAGCCTATCACGAGGATTACTGGCGTCTCTCTCTTCTTTGCATTGATAAAGGCAGCGGCAGACAAGGGGTGGCGTATCTATCTCCTTGGTGCCTCCAGCGAATCAAATAAAACAACAGGCCGAAAACTTCGTCAACAAAATCCCCATTTGCAGATCGTTGGTCAGTGTGATGGTTATTTCACCGATACGCAAGACGTCATTACTGACATTAATAATTGCCAAACAGATATCCTGATGGTGGCCATGGGTTCACCAAAACAGGAGATGTGGATGGCAGAAAATCGTGCCAAGATCAATGCCTCATTTTGTATGGGGGTAGGCGGTACCTTTGATGTCGTGAGCGGCAAGGCAAAATGGGCACCGGCATTCTTTCGCAAAACTGGTACAGAGTGGCTCTATCGCCTACTCAGTGAACCCAAACGTTGGCGGCGTCAACTGGCCCTGCCTAAATTCCTCCTTCTTCTGTTACGTTATAAACTTTCAGGACAAAAATGAGGTAACTATGAAAGTCTTTCTTGTGGCCGGTGCCCGGCCTAATTTCATGAAGATCGCTCCCATCTATCGTGAGGCCCTAAAACGCCCTGAGGTGGAGTGCCAGATCGTTCATACCGGCCAGCATTATGATTATGCCATGTCCCAAACCTTTTTTGATGACCTGGAACTGCCGGAGCCCAATTTTTTTCTCGATTGTGGTGGTGGAAGCCATTCTGAGCAGACAGCAAAAATCATGGTGGCCTTTGAAAAGGTGTGTACCACCGAACGACCAGATTTAGTGATTGTCGTGGGCGATGTTAACTCCACCCTGGCCTGCAGCATTGTTGCCAAAAAATTGTGGATCAAGGTGGCCCATGTGGAGGCAGGTCTGCGCAGCTTTGACCTGCAGATGCCGGAGGAAATCAATCGCATGGTCACCGACTCTATCTCAGATTTCTTCTTTGTCACCGAACAAAGCGGCATGGATAACCTTATCAATGAAGGGAAGGATAAAAACAGTATCCACTCGGTTGGCCATGTGATGATTGACAACCTCCTGCACCAGGTAGACAAGCTCAAAGAATGTGACCCACACAGCTTCAGCACTTCTGCCGCCAAGGAGGAGGCCGGGGAGTATATTTTTCTCACCATGCACCGTCCCTCAAATGTGGATGACCTTATCACCCTGACCTCCTTGGTTAACACTTTCAACACCATTGCCCAGGAGCAGCCAATATTCTTCCCTGTCCACCCCCGCACCAGAAAGATGCTTGACCAGAGCAACCTACAACTCTCGGAAAATATCGTCCAATTATCTCCCCTTGGTTTTAAAGAGGCATTATACCTGTGGAAGGATGCTGCCGTGGTTCTTACCGACAGTGGCGGTCTGCAGGAAGAGACCACCGCACTAGGCATCCCCTGCCTCACCATGCGTCATAATACCGAACGGCCCATCACCGTGGAGATGGGCAGCAACACCCTGGTGGGTAATAAAAGTGACGATATTCTGGCTGCCTATCAACATAAAAAGAAAACCAGCAAAAAAGGTACTATTCCTCCCATGTGGGATGGCAAATCAGCCCAGCGGATATGGGATATTTTACTGACCGCAGCAACACTGTGGCCAGCGTCTACTGACAAGGTGAGGCCTTAACTATGACCAGCAGCTCGTTATTGCAACTACGACAAGCAACATATCTTATCGGTCTCAGCTATGCTCTACTCCTGGTCGGACTCTTTCATACCAGCTATGCCTGGCTCATCGGAGTTGATTGGAACAAAGAAGACTATACCTACGGCTACCTCATCCCCATCATTGTTCTCTACCTCATCTGGGAGAAAAAAGATGAACTAGCCAGCCACAACTCATCTCCCTCATGGACTGCTATGCTGGTCATTCTGCCAGGCCTCATCCTCTACTGGCTTGGCGAACTTGGAGGTGAATTCTATTCCCTCTATTTATCCTCCTGGCTGTTACTCGTTGGCCTGTGCTGGCTGCACATGGGTTGGAAGAAACTAAAATTCATCCTCTTCCCTCTCTGCTTCATCCTGAGCATGTTCCCGCCTCCCAGCTTTATCCATGCAAAGATATCCTTTCAGCTCAAACTCATCTCCTCAAAACTGGGCGTGGCCATGCTGCAACTTTATGGCATGTCCGTCTATCGCGAGGGTAATATCATTGACCTGGGCTTTACTAAACTGCAAGTAGTGGACGCCTGCAATGGTCTGCGCTATCTCATCCCCCTCATTGTCCTGGGTGTCTTACTGGCCTATTTTTACCGTGGCCCCTTATGGCACAAGCTCATTATTGTTGCCTCCACCATCCCCCTTTCTATTATCACCAATGGTTTTCGCATTGCCTCGGTGGGAGTGCTCTATCAATATTTCGGTGCGGCAGCCGCAGAAGGTTTTTTCCACGATTTCTCTGGTTGGTTCATCTTCATGGTCACCCTGGTCATATTGCTGGCCGAGATATGGCTACTCAAAAAATTATTCCCCATAAAGAAAAAAAACCAACACCAATCGCCCCCCCCTGTAGAGAAAAAATCTCGCGTGTTGCGACCTAGTTCCCCGACCACCATCTCTGGAATCGTGCGCTCTCCCCATTTTTTAGTTCCCCTGCTGCTTCTGGGAACCACCTTGGCTATGTCCACCACCGTTGAATTCCGTGAAAAAACACCAACCAACATGCCCCTGAGCCAATTTCCCACTCAAATGGGGCCATGGCAGGGCCAGCCAGAGATCATGGAACAGAAATTTATTGATGCCCTGAATTTTAGTGACTACACCATCATTAACTATAAAAACACCCAACAGCAGAACGTCAATTTCTATGTGGCCTATTATGAGAGCCAACGTAAGGGCAAATCAATCCACTCCCCGGCCACCTGCCTACCAGGCGGCGGCTGGATCTTTCATGAGGCAGGTACCGTAACCATCATGGTTAACGGTAAACCCATGCCCGTGAATCGCGCTTTGATCCAAAAAGATGAGACCAAGCAGCTTTCCTATTACTGGTTTCCCCAACGTGACAGGATCCTCACCAATGCCTACCAGCTCAAAATCTACAACTTCTGGGATGCCCTTACCAGGCAACGAACCGATGGCGCCTTGGTTCGCCTTATCACCCCAGTCTATAGCTCAGAACAGGAAGCAGACAAAAGACTACAGGCATTTGTTGCTGAACTCACTCCTCAACTCAACACTTTTCTGCCGGAGTAACCCCTAGCTTTATGCTCTATTTTACCACCCTCATGCTTGCCATTTTTATTACGGTGAGCCTGGTACCGGCCCTGAAGAGTATTGCCATTCGCCTTCACATGGTGGACACGCCCAATGCCCGCAAGGTTCATGACCAGCCCATGCCCACCATAGGTGGCATTGCCATGGTCTTGGGGGCCGCGATCCCCCTCTCCTTTACCATCAGCTATACCAATCAAGTAAGCGCCATACTCCTTGGCGGTCTCATCATTGCCATCAGTGGTCTGTTAGACGATATCTTCACCCTAGGATACAAGCAAAAATTTTCAGTCCAAATTGTTGCCGCCCTTGTCGTTATCTTTGTGGGGGATATAACCATCAACTCCCTGGGCTCCCTGCTCCCCCTGGGCATGGTTCTTCCGGTCTATATCGCGGTTCCCCTTACCCTGCTCTGTATCATTGGCGTCACCAATGCTATCAATCTGGCAGG
>JAOZSN010000034.1:3066-22138 GCA_029939635.1 Deltaproteobacteria bacterium | reverse complement strand
GGCAACTATAACTTTTTTTATTTCAGGAGGAACGGCCGGATGGTTTTGCTGAATAATAACATGGTGTTGAAATGAGACAGAATAAATTATGGCGTAAAGTTAACTGTGGCTTACTTTCCTGGACAACAAATTGAGCATGCAACAAAACTTGCACCATCCCTTGGGTTTGCAGGGCTTTGCTGCGTTGATATTGTTAAGGTTTTTTTTAAAAGATGTTTATCCTGGGGCAAACGGTTGCACTGTTTTTAGTCTTTTGAGTTTCCTTCTCTGTATTAGGAAACGAGCTGAATTTTCTGTTTTTGAATATTGAGGTCAGCAGAAATGTCCAATGATGGATATTGGGGCTCCTGTGAGTGATATTTGACATCTATGGATGCTGATATTTCAAAGTGAAATTGAGCTTTGCATCCTTCCCATGGTGACGACAATATTGCAAATATGAAATTTCTATGAATGTAACTCCTTGTATAGATGGGCTATTTGGTTGACACAGCAGAGTGACGTCTCGCGCCTCACTGTCTTTAACGCTGTGTTGCTTGGACGCACTTCTCAATTCTTTATAAAAGGTGTGTGGTTGATCAGGTGAAGAAATGGAACACCCAATTCCCTGCAAGCAATGGCTGTGCGAATGATGGACAGGCGCACTCGCCTATCGTTGGTCAGGTGGGGTGTGGGGGATCATTTGAGTAAGGCCTTGGCCTCTTGCCAGTAATGCAGATGTGCCTTGCTGTCGAGTTTGGCAAGTGCCTTGTCATCGTCTTTGATGAGCTCAGCCATGGTCTGATAGCGTTGGATGAATTTATCCGTGGCCTGGTGCATGATGTCTTCACCATAGAAATCATGGCGGCGGCAGATGTTAACGAGCATGAATAGCACATCACCGATCTCCTCACTGATTGCATCCTTGTTGCCCTTTTCTAGGGCTTCCTGTAACTCGTCACTTTCCTCTTTGAATTTAGCATGCAAGGAGGCATCGTCTGGCCATTCAAAGCCGTGGGCTGCCACTCGCGCCGAGACCCGTTGGGCTCGGTTCAGGGCTGGCAGTGATTTTGGCACATCCACCGAGTAGTTGCTCGCTTTTTCTTTTTTCTCCTGGGCCTTAATCTTTTGCCAGTTCTGGCGAATTTCTTCTTCAGAGCCAAACTCCTCATCAGTAAAGACATGGGGATGGCGACGTGTCATTTTTTCAACAATACCGTTAAGTGTATCTTGTATGGAGAACAGTCCTTTCTCCTCATAAAGCAGGGCAAGAAAGCTGATCTGGAAATAGAGATCCCCTAATTCCTCCCTGACATTATCAACATCCTCTAAATCAATGGCCTCTACCAGTTCATGGGTCTCTTCCAAAAGGTAAGGTTTTAGGCTCTTGGCAGTTTGTTTTTTATCCCATGGGCAGCCATTGGGTGCCCGTAATTTTTTGATGATATCTATGAGTTCAAGAAAGGAGTTAGCGGATTGTGTCATAATTAGTGCCAGATGTTAGGGGAAGAAAGCAATAAAAAGTGCAGGGAGTCTCCACTATGAGTGGTTTATATGATAACTAAATAATGCGGTTAAATAACCATAGAGATGTTTAGTTGGCTATCAATTTTTTTCAGTTTGATGTTTAGGTGTCTAGGTAAAATGTCTAGATAGTTATTCTTAGTTTGATAATTCTTTATATTCAGTATGTTAGCTGTTTTTCTGGTGGCTAAAGATGAGAAAATTGCCCTGAAATCACCTTTTTGCGTTGACAGTGTATGTTAGGTGCTGTACTTTTATTCTAAGCGTTTATTAAATTTTTGTTTAGATTTAAATAAATGTTTATGAGTTTAATAGTGCTAATGTTGTCTGGTAGGCAATAGAAGTTTTCTTTTGGAAAAGCCTCTCGCTATGATAAGAGGCAAAAAAAAATTAGGTGAACGTGATGGCTGTTAAAAAAGGCGAGCAGGTTTTGGAGAAGCATAAGGATATTGCCAGGATTGATCAGGAAGAGAAAAGAACCCACGGTTGGTATGTGCGAGTTCGTTATTTTGGCAAAACCCACTCAAAGTTTTTCTCCGATGGTAAGTGTGGCGGTCGTTATTCCAGTCTTCTTGCTGCTGTCGCATGGCGTGATCAAACTGAAAAACGTCTCGGTAAGGTTCGCACTGATAAGCATATCGTCACCGTGAGCAATACCACCACCGGCGTTGTTGGTGTTCGTCTTAATGACCAGTTAAATCGTTATGAGGTTTCTTGGGTAAATGCTGTTGGTAAGCAGGGCAAAACTTCTGTTTCCATTCGTAAGCATGGTAAAGAGGCCGCCTTCAAGCGCGCCTGTGATATTCGCCAGCAAAAAGAGTCTGAGCGTCTGCAAAGCTAAGACAATCTCGTAGTAAGTAGTTACAGTGTAGATTGCTAAGGCCGACTCATTTGAGTCGGCCTTTTTTTGTCCTGCTTCTGGGGGAAAGTCTTGACTCTCCAAGTAATTAGGCTAGTCTGTCATCCACATTAAAAGCTCCCATTGCTCGTGTACGTGTGTAGGGGTGGGGAAATATAATCACGTTTGGAAGAGATACGATGAGTCTGACAGAAAAGATTGGTTTTTTGGGTGGCGGTATGATGGCAGAGGCCTTGATCAAGGGGATTCTGCAAGGGGAACTGGTAACGGCTGCGCAAATTTATGTGGTGGATCCAGTAGAGGCCCGGCGTCAGGTGTTGCGGGACACATACCAGATTAATGTGTCGGCCGACTATGGTTCGGTAATGGCCTGTGAGATCATTGTTTTGGCGGTTAAGCCTCAGGTAATGGATGTTGTCCTCAGTGATTGCCAGGATACACTCAGTAACAAGAATCTTATTATCTCCATTGCTGCGGGTGTCCCTCTCTCTTCTATTGAGGGGAAATTGGGTGATGATTGCCGGGTTATTCGGGTTATGCCCAATACCCCGGCTTTGGTATTGGCTGGTGCGTCAGCCTTGAGTGGTGGTGAAAATGTTAGCGAAGCTGATATGGCAGTGGCCACCACCATTTTTAACGCCATTGGTGTGGCTTTGGTTATGCCTGAGTCAGCCCTTGATGCAGTTACTGGTTTGAGCGGTAGTGGGCCGGCCTATGTCTTTTCTTTTCTTGAGGCCATGATAGATGGTGGCCTCAAGGTTGGTTTGCCTCGGGTTGAGGCAGAGAAGTTGGCCCAGCAGACAATCCTCGGTTCCATGCAGTTGGCCATGTCACGTGCCGATCATCCTGCCCAGCTTAAGGCTATGGTTACTTCTCCTGGTGGTACCACCATTGCTGGTCTCCATGAGCTTGAAAAGGCTGGTTTTCGCGCTGGCATTATGAATGCCATTGAGGCTGCCACAAACCGCTCTCGAGAGCTGGGAAAATAAGTAGACCTGTCATGAAAAAGATTTCCCATATCGGTATTATTATTAAAGAAAACTCGGTTGAGGCCCATGAGATTGCTCAGGAGTTAGAGGAGCGTTATGTGCCCCGTGGCATCACCGTCAGTCTGAATGAGGTAGTGGCAGAAATGGATCTGCTCATCATTCTTGGTGGTGATGGTACTTTGCTCAATATTGCTGCAAAGGCCTGTTGCTTTGGTATTCCTGTGGTGGGGGTAAACCTTGGTACCCTTGGTTTTCTAACTGAGGTCGCAGTAAAGGATCGTCTCTCTGCTCTGGATGAGATTCTGGCCGGGCATGCCATTATTGAAAAGCGAATGATGTTTGAGACTCGCCTTGTCAGTCCTTCTGGCAAAACTCCGTATCGATATGTTCTCAATGATGTGGTGATTTCCAAAGGCACCGTTGATCGTTTGGTGCGGCTCTGTACATGGGCCGATCAGCATTTTGTCGCTTCCTATAAGGCTGATGGTCTTATCTTTTCTACGCCAACCGGCTCCACGGCCTATAATCTTTCCGCTGGTGGTCCTATTGTCCAGCCTGGGGTGGAGGCCATGTTGGTGACCCCTATCTGCCCATTTATGCTGGAGAGTAGGCCTGTGCTGCTGCCAGCCAAAGTCTGTCTTACTACTCGGCTTACTGGTCAGGCTTCAGATGTGAAGGTTATAATTGATGGGCAGCCAGCCTGGGACATGCGTGAGGATGATCGACTAGAGGTGGTGGTGAGTGAGAGGTCACTGCAACTCATCTGTTCTCCCTCGGAAGATTATTTTGATATTCTGCGCAATAAGCTCAACTGGGGCGGTACTGTGGAGGGGGATTTATCGTAGATTAGGAGACGGTATGGTTGCTTTTTTTGGGTCTACTGGCTGTTTTCCTCCATTCTTTCTCTTATCGCTTAAAGTTCTCTAATAATTCCAACGGATGGGAGATGAGGGCATGGGCGCCATTCTCTTGTAACTCCTCAGCCGTACGGAATCCCCACGTTGCCCCAATCGCCACCATGCCGGCATTATTAGCTGTCTGCATGTCAATGCTCGAATCTCCAACGAAAAGAATATTTTTGGGCCGTACATTTAATTTTTGTGCCATGACTAGAGCGCGGCCTTTGTCAGGTTTGTGAAGAAATTCTGCTGTTGCTCCAGCCACATCACTGAACTGCCATTTTTTCAGGAAATGGTGAACATTAGCCTTGGTCAATCCTTCTGGTTTGTTGGAAAGGACAGCAAAGGGGATATGTTTGCTGGAAAGGCTGTCAAGGAGTTGAGGGATGCCATCATAGGGGGCCGAGGTGTCTGCCCAGTGCTCGCTATAGTAGCTGCGTAAGAGGTGCAGGGCCTCTTCGTGGTATTTTTCTTGCCCAGCAGGGAGCATTCGTTCGACAAGTTTTTCTATGCCGTTGCCGACAAAATAGCGATACGCCTCTTGTGGATGGGTAGGGAGATCAAGGGAGTTGAGGATATGGTTGGCAGAGTTTGTCAGGTCTGTGAGGGTGTTGAGCAAGGTGCCGTCAAGGTCAAAGATGACGGCCTGATATATGGTTGACATGTATATTACTCGTCAGTCTCGGCTTCCCTGTCATCAAGGGTTACCTCTTCTTCTGTCTCTGGCTGGTTGGCTGGAGATGGTGTGTTTGATATTGTTTGAAAAGCGGTTTCAATAATGCGTCGACCAACCCCGAGGTGAGCCCGCAACTCAGATGGTTTGCATGGTTTGACCAGATAGTCATCAGCGCCACCATCAAGGGCAAGGATCTGTTCCTCTTTGGATTTACGAGAGCTGAACATGATGGTGTAAACATAGGGAGCATTGGTCTTAATGCGTAGGCGTTGGCAGACCTGCATACCGCTTAGCCCTGGTAGGTTCCAGTCAACAATGGCTAAGCGTAAGGACGGGTCTTGTTCAAGTATGGACCAAGCAGTATCTCCGTCTTCAGCCTCAATGGGCTCATAGCCCCACTTGGTAAGGAAATTAATCAATCCTTTTCTGACCACTGGATTGTCTTCTGCCACCAAGACCTTTTTGGCGCTGAAAGTCTTGTTTGTCTCGTTGTCCGTCATACGCATTCCATCCTGAAAAAGAGGTAGTTGCAGGGCTAGGCAGCCTCTTTTTAATCTTGTAATTAAATATCTTTTTTTCTTCTTGACTCACTACCTTATTAGCACTATCTTTTGCAAGATTTTCCGCTGCTGTTTTCTTTACCTTTGCAGGACATTAGCGTGATATCTCATGAGCTTGGATCAGTCCTTAAACCCAGCTCCCCTTACTTTAGCGAAGCAATTGCCTGTTGTATATATTTTATTTAAAAAATTTGGAGGAGTAAAACGATGACTACTTACGTATGTGGACACAGTAACCCTGATACCGATTCCGTTGCCGCTGCCATTGGCTATGCCACTTTGGCCAAGGCCATGGGCGAAGATGCTGTAGCTGTTATGCAGTCTTCTGCTGATAAGCTTAATCCTGAATCTCAGGTAGTTTTGGAAAAGTTTGGGCTGGCTGCTCCTGAGGAGATCACCGACGCTGCTGGAAAGCAGATTGCTCTGGTTGATCACAGCGATATTGCCCAGGCACCTGCCAATATTGGTGATGCCGAGGTTGTTGCCATTGTAGATCATCATAAGGTTGGTGATATTACCACAAACAACCCTATTCTGGTTAACTGTCAGCCTGTTGGCTGTACCTGTACTGTGCTTAACGAGATGTACAAGCTCAACAACGTTGAGATTCCTAAGGATGTTGCTGGTGCCATGCTTGCTGCTATCCTCAGTGATACCGTTAACTTCAAGTCCCCCACCTGTACCGATAAAGATAAGGCTGCTGTTGCTGAGCTGAAGGTAATTGCTGGTGTTGAGGATACTGATGCCCTGTTCATGGATATGCTGAAAGCTAAGTCTGCTGTTGACGGTGTGGCTCCCATGGATCTGCTTTTCCGCGATTACAAAGATTTTGATATGAATGGCAAGAAAATGGGTGTTGGCCAGCTTGAGCTTGCTACCCTTGATCAAGTTGCTGCCATTCGTGATGACCTGCTGGGTGCCATGAAAGAGACCCAGGCTGATGGCCGTCACACTGTACTGCTTATGCTCACTGACGTTGTTAAGGAAGGCACTGATCTGGTTGTTGTTTCTGAAGATCCTGCTCTCATTGAAGGTGCCTTCAATGGTAAGCTTGATGGTACCTCCTTCTGGATTGATGGTATGATGAGCCGTAAAAAGCAGACCGTACCTGCTCTGCAGAAAGCATGCGGTTGCTAAATTAGAATCAGAAGCCTGCATGGCAGGCAACTGAATTGAAAAGGCCTGATTTCATCTTGCGTGAGATCAGGCCTTTTTTTGTTATGCGATTGATCTGTATGTGAATGGTGCTCTTGGTTTTAGCTTGAAACGGGGGGTGACACCTCTGGTTCGTGTCATAATAATGACACTGTTTGGGTGAGCTTTGTTGCGGGCAGGTAGGCAAAAACAGCCTACTGAAAATATCCCAACATTCTGTTGGTTTTCTTGATGCAGTTATTTGAAAAAAATATTCCTTTGCTTTTTACCATGTTACCCTGTTTTAAAATGATATTGCTCGTGTTGACGCTGCGTTCTTAGTTCTTTGGCATAGAAATGGCATATTCTTTTTGTATGTCAATTTTCCCAACATAGGATGAGCCTGAACGTAGGAGAAGGATAATGAGTGAAGCAATCTTAAAATCGTTAAAACCAACCTTAAGTCGAACCAGTGATTCTCAAGATATGGTTCAGCTTTTGCACGAGTTTCATAAAATGAAAGAGACGTCCCATCGTCTCAATATTATAAATAATCTCCATGCCCGTCTGGCTTTAGCTGTTGACCTTGCCAGCATGGTTGATGCCTTTTCTGTCTGGTTAGCGCCATTAGTGCCCCATGAACTCCTTGGCCTTGATGTACCAGGCCAGAAAGCGAGGCATTATTGCTGTTCAAACCATGGTTCAGCGCGCCGAAATGTTATAAGTCTTGCTGAACGACTTTTTTCCAATGCCTCCAAGGTTTCTGTATTGAAAAGCTGGAAGGAGGAGGAGTATTTTGTTCATAACTGGCGCATTAGTTTCAATGAAGAAAGTGGCTTGTTGCTGATCCTTCGTCCTGATGCTCGGCTTGATATACAGGAAGAGGCGATTATGCAGGATGCCTTGTCCGTGTTGACCGGTGCCTTACAGCGTGCTCGGGTTTATGAGCAGGTGTTTGAAGAATCTCGAAAGGATAGCCTGACTGGTTTGGGTAATCGGCGTGTTTTTGAAGAGAGGTTAGGGCCCCTTCTGGAAGGTGCTCGTCGGCACAATCATAAGCTTTCTCTTGTCAGTATGGATCTTGATTGCTTTAAGCAAATAAATGATAACCTTGGCCATGCTGAAGGTGATAGGGTTCTAAAGTTGGTTGCTGATACCTTTGCTGATATGATTCGTGTCAGTGATGTTCTTGTACGCTTTGGCGGTGATGAATTTGCGCTGATTCTTCCAGATACCGATTGTGTCTCTGCACGAATTTTAGCCGAGCGTCTCTGTAGGGCTGTAGGTGGTTTGAACATTTATGCAACCCCAGAATCTAAGTTGGGAGTAAGTATTGGTCTTTGTCAGTGGAGTGCTGATATGACTCAAGATCAATGGTTGCAAAAGACAGATGAATTGCTCTACCAGGCCAAAGATAATGGTCGCAATTGTGTCTGTTCAGCGTAAGTAAGAGGAGCAAGGGGCATATCTGTTGAGCCAGGTAATTTTCTAGTAGGGTACCTGTTTGTAATACAAATGATTTCAGTTGTTACTTTCTAAAAGGGGGGGGCGTTTGGTTCGCTCCCTTTTTTTATTGTGTTTTAATGAAGAAGTTCTCATACTTTAGGTAGCTCTACTCGGGGCATAGGCACCGGTAATTAAAGGCGAGAGGGTGGGTAATGAAGATCAAGGTCGTTAATAGTATCGCCTCAGAGGGGCTTAATCTGTTTAGTGATAGCTATGTTGTTGCTGATGATGTTCAGGATCCGGAAGGCATTATTGTTCGGAGTAGCAATATTGATGTAGATGATTACCCGTCTTTGCTGGCTATTGCACGTGCTGGGGCTGGGGTGAATAATATTACTTTAGACAAGGCCATCCAAAAGGGGGTGTGCGTTTTTAATACGCCTGGGGCCAATTCTAATGCTGTTGCCGAATTAGTCATGGTTATGGCAGGTATTGGAGCCCGGAACATTATGCCTGGTATTGATTTTTGCCGGAGTTTAGCTCATCTGGAGGGTGCAGAATTGCAGGGTCAGGTGGAGCAAGGAAAGAGTGCGTTTCGTGGAATGGAACTAGCCGGTAAGACCTTAGGCGTTCTTGGCTTGGGTCAGATTGGGGTGCGGGTGGCGAATCGTGGCTTGAGTCAGCTCATGAAGGTGGTTGGTTTTGATCCTCAACCAGCCTTGGAAAATATTCATAGTCTTTTGCCAGAGGTCTCTCTGGCACGATCTGTTAAGGCAATGGTTGCTAGTGCCAATATTTTGACAATTCATGTCCCTCTTTCTGGTAAGACCACGGGGATGGTAAATAAAGAGCTTATTGCCCAACTTCCCAAGGGGGCTATGCTTATCAACTATTCCCGGCAGGAGGTGGTGGTAGAGGAGGATGTTGAGCAGGGTTTGGCTTCAGGGCAGTTATCTCTCTATATCAGTGATTTCCCCTCGAACCGTTTGTTGAGCAATGCAAAGGTGATTACGACTCCCCATATTGGTGCGTCAACCGAGGAGTCAGAGGAACAATGTGCCACGATGGCTGTGGGAGAATTATTGGCCTATCTCGAGTATGGTTCTGTGGTACGCAGTGTTAATTTTCCAACTGTTGAATCAATTCCGGGTGATCTGGTGCACACCCGTCTCATTATGATAAACAGGGATACGCCAGGTATGATTGGTTTTGCCTCCCAGTTACTTGGGGGGTATGGCATTAATATTGTCAGTTACCTCAACGAAAGTAATGGCCATATTGGCTATAATATCATTGATTTGAGCTCAGCAGTAACAGAAGAGATTATCACGGCTATTAATAGTCATGCGGACGTAATACGAACCAGAACCATAAGTTTCGCCTAATATGAGAAGGGGGGAATTATTTGTTCTTTGTTCTCGAACCAGATGACTGGCTTTTCAAGTTGCCCTTTAGTTCGTATCCTCATCTTCGTCAATTTTTCGCATACCTTCCATCAAGACCATCATAAAGTTACCTAGTTGCTCTCGCTCCAGGTGTTCGTCTGCCAGGCCTACTTCAAAATGAAAGGAGCCTTCACTTTCTTTGAGCATAGCAAAAATTGCCGGAAGGTCTTTTTTGCCAAGATAGTGAGCGGTGACAAACTCTCCATCTCGAAAAACGGCAAATCCTGTTCCGGAAGGAAATGAAAAGCGAATAATGCCGTTTTTTTCGCTAATATTGAGAGCTTGGAAGACCTCTGTAGGGGGAAGTGCTCCCAGATCTCCTGAAACACCACTGGTGATAGATTCTTGGATGCTGTCCTGTCCTGCTGTGCTCGTGTCAGGGAAAGGCTCGTCTGAGAGTTTGAATTTCATTAGACCGGTGCAGCCACCACAGCCATATAATTTGTTGGCCTTAGGAGGGGTGCCGCTGATAAATTTGAAGAGAAGTTGGGTCAATTCCCTGATGAGAATGAAACAGGATGGTTTTGCTCCGCTGAACTCTACTGATTTATCATCAAAGTAGATCATGTCACCCTTATTGTAGAGAGGGCAGTTCAACTCTTCGATTATCTTGAAAAATGCTTTTACTTGAGCCATATTGATTTGTTTTTATTTAGGTATTGCGGAGATTGAGGGGAAATTTTCTAAAAATGGACTAAGAGAAAGATTTTATTTTAGAAATAGTTGAATATATTCTATACTTATTTAGCTTTGATTTCAAAAAAGATTATGATTGCCTGACGATTTAAGGAAATATGTGCCTTGTTTTTTCGGGAAAGATAATTTTTTTTAGTTAAGTTCATGGTTTACAGTTTATGGTTCACAGTTTAAGAAATAAAGATCGGAAACTTTAAGAATTCTACTGAAAAATTATCCAAGAACTTTGTTTAAGTAAACTATTTACCTTCTCCTTTAGCCTTATTTTTCAACCAATTGACAAAATTATGAGTGAAGCCGATAACCGATTGAGTGTTGAATCCGATGCAGTGGAACAGCATTTTTCTAGCCACCCCAAAATATCCATAGTTTCCACCGAAGGAACGCCACCTGAAAAGTATGTGGTAGAATTTCAAGTTGGGGGTTTGGCGAGGCTGGAAAATGGTGATATTGTTCAGTCTGATCAACATCGTGTTGAGATAAGTCTTTCTTTTGGGTTCCCGCATTTCCCCCCTAACTGTAAACCCCTTACCGAAATATTCCATCCTGATATTGATCCTTCCGCAATCAAGATTGCGGATTTTTGGGATAAAACAAAGACTCTTGTTGATCTCATTAATCATATTGCTCGCATGATTGCTTGGCAGGTCTATTCGGATGAAAATGTTTTCAATCCTGCAGCCATGGACTGGCTGACTGATCATGGTTCGGAAATTCCAGCTGATCAGTATGATTTCCTCGGTGATGCTGGTAGTGCCAGTTCTGTAGAGGAAGATAATGCTTCCTCTGATGTTCCCCTTGATCTTGATGAATCTAACCTGCCTGAAATCCAGTTTGGCACTGTTGAGCTTGGGGCAGAAGAGCTCAATGAGGATGATGCTGCAATTCAGAGTGCTACTGAAGCTGATGTTCCTGAGATTAAAGTTCAATCTGCTGCCTTTAGCAACCCTGAACCTGCAGATGAAAGTGCTGTCTCTGAAGACGAATTCCCTGAAATTGAATTCCAGTCAACTGCATTTGCTCAGTCAGCACCACCAGATTCAAGTCCTGCTGCAGATGATGATTTTCCTGAGATAGAATTTCAATCAGAGGCCTTGGGTGATTCGTCATCCTCTTCTGGTTCTTCTCAAGATGATGAGACACCAGAAATAGAGTTCCAGTCTTCAGCTCTTGATGACGTCTCTGAGGGTTCCATGCGCCTTGATCTTGGCGATATCTCGGTAGATGAAATTGAGCTTGATGTCCCTGCTGATGATCCCGCGTCTAAAAGCATGAAATTGGATTTAGATCTATCCAGTCCAGATGATGAAAGTGCTGGCGAACAATCTGATATTGTCATTGAGAATATCGCTGTTGATGAGACTCTGAATGGCCTGTCCCATGAAAGTTTTGGTGATGATGAGATTGATCTTGATCTCAATGAGGTGGATGTTGATTTTGATATCTTCTCAGGCATGCTGGATCAACGTAAGTACTATGCGGCACGAAAAAAGTTTGTGACTCTACCGGTTGAGCAGCAAAGTGCTGATGTTAAATCCCTCCATATAACAGTTGAAGAACGTATAGAGGCAGTTGAAGACGTTCATAAGACTGCCCTTGATTTCGAAAGTCAGGGGTTGATTGAAAAGGCGGCAGGCAAGCTTGAAGAAGTTATGGAAGCAGTGGCAGATTTTCCAGGTCTTGAAGCTGACATGAAAAGGGTGCGTAATGCCTGGATGTTGCTTGGTCAAGGAAATGAGCCTGCTAGTTCTCAAGAGCCGGCACTTACTTTAGAGAGTACTGAAGCCGATGAATTATCTTCTTTGGGTGAAACAGAACTGCCGACTATGTCTAGTGATAACGCCTTTCAGGCCGCGCCACCTCCCGCCGCTGCGCAGTCCGAAACACTAGCTTCGCCCTCTGCCCCTCGCTCTGTTGCTAAAAAGAAAAAGTCGCCACCTAAGGTCAAAGAGCCGAAGGGGCCAGGTTTTTTTGCTCAAAAACAAAATCGTCCCATTATTATTGCTGGGGGCGTGCTCATGGTGGCCATTCTTCTCTCTCTGTGGGGTGGGTATGAATGGCGCTCTTATGCCAAGGCTGATACATTATGGGGGGAGATGAATTCCCTGCTTGAGGCTGGAAATTTTGATAAGGCCAAGGCTGATTGTGCACGTATTAAAAAAATTGTCGGCTCGATAAAACTCTTTAAAAATGGTGATAAGAAAGAATTGTTGGCCAAGGTGGATGATTTGCTTGGCTCTGAGCATTTTCGTGAAGGTATTGAAGGTAAGATTTTGCATCAAGGGCGTTATATCTCTAAACGGGCTCACCGAGCTTATGAGCAGATAGACGCCTTCATTGCGAAGGGTGAAAAACAGGGAGCTGCGGCTGATTGGCAGAATGCCCTCGCTACCTATGAAAAGGCACAAAAGATAGCTAAAGAGAATAAAGATCGTCTTGATCCCAAGGTTTTAGCTCAAGTGGACTTACTTGTTTCGCAGACACGTTTTGCCCAGTTGGTTTCCACCGGGAAAACACATTTTATTGCTTCTCAGTGGTCCCAGGCCATTTCTGTATTTGAAAAGGCCATGCTGTTGGCGAAGAAAAAGGATGTGGCTGACCCCTCCACAAGTTACGATGTGCATCGTTACCTGCAACGAGCCCGGTTTTCTATGCTCGTTAATGAAGGTGATGCCCTGCTGAAAGAAAAAAAATGGGCTGCAGCAGTTGATAAATTCACCGCTGCGCAAAAAATTTCCACTGAAAAGAATATCATCGAAACATCAAAGGCAAAGTATGTCCTGGTGAAACAGTCCCAGACCTTATTGTTACGCTCTATGGTCGATGGTGATGCCTTCCGCGATAAGCGTAAATGGGCAAAGGCGGTGCATGAGTATCAGGTTGCTGCTGATGTGGTAAAAGAATCTATCCCCTTACCTGGTAAATCTCAGGTTGAAACGGAGAAGATTGTCTATGGCTCTTTGCTGGGTGTTTTGGTTAAAATGGAAACAAATATCGCTGCTGGCTATATTGAACAGCAAAAATACTCTAAGGCCCGTGCGGCCTATCAGCGTATAGTGGCGGCCATTAATAGTTCTTCTTTTGCCTCCCAGCCTGATATGGTTGCTATCCTGGAAAAGACGAAAAAGCAGATCAGAGAGACCGAGCTTGCTTCAGTTATTGATGACAAGAAAGCGTATCTCATGGATCATTATAAAGATATTTTCACGGAAAATTTTGTTGGTGTACGTGCCACGTCCCTTACCCAGCCTCAGATTGATTTTCTCGAGTCAAAGGACGATATTCTCATTTTTCGCATGCGTTGTCGTGAAAAACAGGAGGTGAAGTTTTTCACCCTGGAGTTAGTCTACCAGTATGATATGATTGTCGAGCAATGGGGATTTGCTAAGAACTAAAAAAATCTAAAAATTGAAGAATGGTATTTTCAATATATACCATTCTTTACCTCTCCGGTTTGTTGTTAAAGTTGTTTGACCCTATATCCTCTTCCTTGCAGTAATTCTACAACACTTTCCGGGCCTACCAGGTGTCCGGCTCCAACCACCACCAGCACATTCTTCTTTTCCTCAGCCATGATTTGCAAGAGTCTGGGGACCCATCTTTTATTACGATCAGTGATAAGCACTTTATAAAATTGTGGGTATTGGCTGAAACTGGCACTGAGCAGTTTGTATAAATAAGCGCTATTGCCTGTTGTCCATGATTTTTCCATGCTGGCTGCAATGATTGGCAGCTCTTTGATCTCCTTCAGGGTTTGGGCCAGAAAAATGTCTTGGGGTATAGCCTTCTGGTTGAAAAATAAATTGAATTGAAAGGCAGCTGTTTCTAGGGCCAGTTGTTTTTTGCCATCATGGGTAGCTTTTTCTGCATAATATTGATCCAGACCATAGTTTGCTAAAAAACCAAGTCGTTCAAATTCCATCATGGTAATCACTAAGGCACAGTAGGCGGGTTTGAACTGTTTGAATATGGCAAAGGGGAGTTGTATCGTGGCCAGGTAATCATTGAAGGCTACCAGGGTTGTCTCGCTCAGGTGTTTATCCAGACTGGTGCTGGGGGGGTATGTCCCCAAGCGAAGAAACATCTGTTGAACTTCGGTCGTTTCCATTTCCTTTTGGTCAATCTCAAATACCACTACCTCACATTTTTTGTACGCTTCTTCTAAGGCCGTGGGGAGGGGATAATGTGATTTCTGTAGGACATGGATTGAGCCCATGAGGAAGAGTTGATGGTCATCTATTTCCGTTACCCACAGTGAAGAAGCAGCTAAGGCTGGGGAGGTGAGGAAAAAGAATAGGATTGTAATTGATATGTTTCTGTGAAGGATTTTCATAGGGTTAGTACCTGTGCTGGTTACCTTGTTGTGCTCCAGGCAGGGGAGGATGCAAAAAAGTGGTGCACAACCTGCTCATAGGCGGCAATATTTTTTGTTTTTTGGATTTTTTTAAGAATTTTTTCTTCTGCCGCAAAATGTTGGCATAGGTAAAACCAGATCCCTTTCATACGCCCGAGAAGGTGGCCCCCACCTGCCATTTTTTCACCATATAAGGAAAACAACTCTGCATGGAAATCGTGGAGAACAGCTACAGGATCCTCTGGTAGGATTTCACCTTTTATCTGGCCAGGCAAAAAAGGGTTGGCCAGCGCACCACGACCAATCATCCAACGTGTAATGGTTGGGAAGCGTTCACTGAGGCTTGTATAGGAAGAGAGTTCAGTAATATCTCCATTATAGACGACTGGATTACTGCTTGTTTCAAGGCAACGGGCAAAACTATACAGATCCACCTGGCCTTTATACATTTGCACTCCCAAGCGGGGATGGATTATAAGCTCGGTAAGGGGAAAGCGGTTAAAGATGGGCATCAGGGTGTTAAGTTCGGCAGGGTCTCGACGGCCAAGACGCGTCTTAATGGACAGTTTGGTGGGGCTGGTCATAATCTTTTCAAGAAATTTTTCCAGCTTGTCAGGGAAAGGTAAAAAACCTGAGCCGCGTCCTTTATTAGCAACCATGGGGTAAGGACAGCCTAGATTCAGGTTGACTGTTTCATAGCCAAGATCATGAAGCATGGTGGCCAGGACAATGAACTGGTCGGCATCTTTAGAGATAATTTGCGGGGTAACTGGCAGGGTTGAGTTGTTTTCCGGCAGTACATCGGCAAGTTTGGCTGCCTTGACCCTGGTGCCTTGAAAGGTGGTGAGAAATGGGGCAATGGTATCGTCGAAGCCAGGAAAGTGGTTGGCAAAGGTGGTGCGATAGGTGGTGTCGGTTAGGCCGCGTAACGGGGCGAGGCAGAGGGAAGGCATTAGCGTGCCACACCTCCAGGGGTGCGAGGGAAGGGAATAACATCTCTGATGTTGCCTAATCCTGTCATAAGTAACACCATGCGTTCAAAGCCAAGGCCAAACCCCGCATGGGGTACACTACCGAAACGGCGCAGGTCAAGATACCAGTCATACTCTTGGCGGGAAACATGACATTCTGCCATGCGTTGTTCCAACGGGGTTAAACGCTCTTCCCGTTGGCTACCGCCGATGATCTCGCCAATGCTAGGGGCCAGAATATCCATGGCTGCCACAGTTTTTCCATCATCATTACAGCGCATATAAAATGGTTTAATGTTTTTAGGGTAATCAGTGACTATAACTGGGCCTTTGAATATCTCGTCGGTGAGAAATTTTTCATGCTCTGACTGGAGATCAACACCCCAGTTTATCGGGTAGTTGAATTTGGTGGTTGTTTGCTGTAGTTGGTTAATGGCATCGCTGTAGGTAATATGGTGAAATGGGCGTGCCATTACCTCAAGGCGCATGGCTAATTTTTTGTCGACAAAACGACTAAAAAAATCAATATCGTCAGGGCATTCTTCAATGACGGCTGCCACCAGAAACTGCATCATCTCTTCAGCAATCTCCATGTCTAGAGTCAGGTCACAAAAAGGGATTTCAGGCTCCACCATCCAGAATTCAGCCAGATGTCGGCTGGTGTGGGAGTTTTCGGCCCGAAAGGTGGGGCCAAATGTATAGACAGGCCCCACAGCCAAGGCATATGCTTCTGCTTCAAGCTGGCCACTGACAGTGAGACTGGCGTGTTGGCTGAAAAAATCCTCTGCAAAGCTAACCTGTCCCTCGGCAGTTTTAGGGAGATTGTCAAGATCAAGGCTGGTGACGGTGAACATCTCTCCGGCCCCTTCACAATCACTGGTGGTGATGATGGGGGTATGAAGCTGTTGAAAAGCGTGGTGCTGGAAGAAGCGGTGCACTGCAAAGCTGAGACAGTTGCGGATACGCATCATAGCACTTAAACTATTGGTGCGGCCACGCAGGTGAGGGAGGGTGCGTAAAAATTCTAAGGAGTGGCGTTTTTTCTGTAAGGGGTACAGGGCAGGGTTGCTCCAACCAACGATCTCGATAGTGGTAGCAAGCAGTTCAACTGCCTGGCCTTTAGCTGGCGACTCTTGCAGCAGGCCGTGGACAGTAATGGCGCAGGCGGTGGAGAGATTTTGTATCTCACTTTCATAGTTAGGCAGAGTTTTGTCTGCCACCACCTGTAGGCCTGTAAGGCCAGACCCATCGTTGAGGTCAAGAAAGGATATTTCTTTAGAGTTCCGACATGAACGGAGCCAACCTGTGACCTGAATATGCGTACCAATGGCAGGAGATGAGAGAATTTCGTTGATGCGTTGTGGTAAGGGCATGGCAACCTGATAGGTGGTTAAAGGTGAAAAATATGTAGTATAGTACTTTTCATGCTAATGGGCAGCAATGAAAAGTGGTAAGAGGTCAGTAAGTGTATAAAACTTGGCGAAATATAAGCCTGCAAAGGTGATAGGAGGAAAATGGTATGACATCGACAAAATTAACCACATTGACACCAAAAAATTGCGGTCTGCTGGTAGTTGATATTCAGGAGCGCATGATGCGGGTTATCCCTGCTAAGGATGAGGTTGTCCGTAATGCTGTGTTGCTGCTGAAAACAGCTCGGCAATTACAGATGCCAGTGGTTGCCACTACCCAGTATGTTGCCAGGATTGGTGAATTATTACCAGAGATTACAGCTGAAATGGTAGATGATACACCCCTTGATAAACTGGAATTTGGTTGTTTTTATAACCCAGAAATTGCTGATCATCTTGCCGGGTATTCCGCCGTGAAGAGCTGGATAGTCTGTGGAGTGGAAACCCATATCTGTATTTATCAAACAGTTCAAGGCGGATTGCAGCGAGATTATGAGATGTGGGTGCCAGCTGATGCAGTCTATTCCAGGGTGGAAAAAAATTACCAGACAGGGCTAACGCGTATCTCTGAAATTGGCGGGGTTGTTGCCAATACCGAAATGATTATTTATGAGTTGCTACATAAGGCAGGAACAGCTGATTTTAAGGCGTTACTACCCTTTCTGAAGTAGTGCATTGTCCAGCTTTCTGCCTTAGGTGGGGTAGTGCCAGCTGTGAAATATGTGAATTGTGTGGGGCTGTTGCTGATAAATAAATAAATTATATTAAGAAATCAAAAGGTTGTACCGATAGGTTGGCCCAAGGAGAGAATGATAATTTCGTTATTCTTGCACCTTATAAATGGACCTTCGCTATTATGACCAGCAAACCAACAGTTACCAAGAAAGAGCAGGATCCTTTGGCAGAGGATGAACTGACTGAGGCGGAAATTATTCGTTATCAGCAGAGTCAGTCCCGTGCTGGTCAGGAGATTTTTGGTGGTTTTTCTCCGTATAAGGATGATTGTCGTCGCCAGTCAGGGCGTCCAGGCAATGGCCATTGGGCCGTGGCCTGGTCTGATCTAATGATGACCATGTTCATTCTCTTTGTTGTTCTTTATGCCTATCAAATTTCTCTTTTCCCACCGGTCTGGGGGGAAAAGGCAGGGCATGGTCGCGCCGATGCAGTCATCGGCGGTGAAAAAACTATTCCCACTGCCACACCTGATGATATCAGTCCTCCACATGGCCATGCCTTGGCCACTTTCTATGATGAAAGTCTCCAAGTACTGCAGCGTGAAAGGATAAGCAATATTGCCTCGGTTGATCTTGTTCCGGATAAATCTGTGCGAATTATTCTCACTGGTGAGCTGCTTTTTCCTGAAAATAGCGATTTCCTCCAGGAAAAAGCTCGCCGGACTTTAAACCACATAGTTCCCCTTCTAACCATTGCACCTTATCAGATTCAGGTGGTGGGGCACACGGACGATCGTACTCCTCGTGGTGACACAAATGCAAATTGGCAGCTCTCCATGGGCCGAGCCTTGAGTGTGGCCCGGTTTCTTATGGAATCTGGCGGACTCGAGGAGGATCGTTTTACCATTATTGGCAAGGCTGGTACCGAACCAATGGTGAGCAATGATAGTGTGGAGAGCCGACAGTTGAATCGGCGGGTGGAGATTATTCTGGCAGAGAAAAGGCCTGATCGGTCTATCCAAATTGTAAAACCTGTAGAGCTAGTTACTTTCAAGACCGTATTAGGTCGTAACGAAGGATGAAAACAAATGATGAGTAAAAACGTCTTTGGTTTTTTTATCTGTCTGGCAATATTTTTAAGTGGCTTTTTTTGGCACGGTCATGCTGCGCTTTATTTCAACGTGGCTGGACTTTTTGTGGTTATTGGTGGTACTGCCTGTGCAGTTTTGTTGACCTATCGACTTGATAGGCTAAAGATTGTTTACAAGGTTTTGGTTGCCTCATATCGCCATCGTCATAAACAGCCAGAGGATATTGTTGAGATCCTCGTAGATTTATCAGTTAAGTCACGTTTTAAGGGGCTTTTATCATTACAGAGGGATGAAAGAGAATCCTCTTCGCTCTTTATGCGGCGAGCCTTAGGGATGCTTGTTGATGGCTATAAAGGAGAAAGT
>JAOZSN010000034.1:911-3056 GCA_029939635.1 Deltaproteobacteria bacterium | reverse complement strand
TATTCGTGATATCCTTAACACGGAGATGTATTTTTTTAAGCTGCGGCGTGATGATTGTGAGCAGGTTTTGCGCACGGTAGCTGAGTTGTTGCCTTCTTTTGGTCTGGTGGGCAGTGTGGTGGGTCTTATTAGTATGCTGGGAGGTGTGAGCAAACCAGAGCTTATCCTGCAAACTGTACCCATTGCCCTCACCTCAACCCTCTACGGCGTGGTGCTGGCAAATTTCTTTTTTGTGCCCTTTGCCGGCAACCTGCGTGATCGTACTGACCAGGAATTATTAGTGCAGAAAATTATTATGGATGGGGTATTGGCCATTGAGGGCGACATGAATCCACGTAGTTTGGAAAAGAAATTAAAATCCTTCGTCACCCCCTCAGCCCGTAAGGGCAGGTTGGTGAGTTGGCAGCGAATTCAAGATCGGTTTCATCTGAAAAATGCGTCAGGATTACCATCACTATAAATGATATAATTCTTAAAGTTAGTGTCCTAAATAGAGAGTGAGACAAGAGGAAGAGAGTATGGCTGATAAACCTGAGGTGTTTTTGGAGATTGGTGCTGGATTTTTTCGTATTCCCACTGCTGAGGCCAATTTTAATATTACTGTCCTGGGGGTAGAATCTCCTGGGGCCCCGGCTCCTGTGCTTTCCCCTGCAGCCTCAGCTCCTGTGGTGCCAGCGCCTGTAGTAACGCTTGATGTTTCGGGTGATGATGGAGGTGCTGAGGAGGGATTCTATCAAGCGGTTTCCAATGACCTTTATAATGATATTGGTCATCTTGCCAAGAGCTTAAGTTCTACAATGATGGAGATCCCGGCAGAGGATCGCCAGCAGAAGCGGGTATCACTTGATGAGGCCGGCGATAAGATTGAGGATGCCAAGGGTGAACTCAAAGACATTGTTGACATGACGGAAAAAGCCGCCATGGAGATCATGGACAATGTTGAAAAAGTTCAGGATGAAACAGGTGATATGCGTGATCTGCTTGATCAGTTAAAAAACCATGCTGCATTTAACGCAACAGGTGGAGAGCCTGAGGCTGAGGCTGAGGCTGAAGATTCGTCAGTGGATTTATTACTCCCCTTGCGCGATCAGTTATCAACGGTGTTGCAAACTGTGACTGAAATGGGAGGGGATGGCGAGGATACGCCTCCTCCTGCAGCCCCTGAGCCTGTCATGGAGAAGAAGACACGATACTTATTTGATCTTGATGTGATTTTTCAGACCCTTTATGAATTATGTACCAATGAAACTGTGAAAGATCATATAACTGCGGCACGGGAAAAGGCCGGGGAAATTATTGATACAGTAGCTTTTCAGGATGCGATAAGTGTCCGGGCCAGCAAGTATGAGGCTGATGGGGATAATTACTACGATGTTCCCATGAGTGATGTCTTTCAGACCCTTTTTGCTGCCTGTAATGATAATGGTACCAAGAATCTTCTCAAAAAAATGGATAAGGGGCAGGCCACCATTTTCCTTGATCAGGTTATCCCTGTTGAGGTGCCAGCCACAGAAGAGGTGGAGTTTGAAGTAGAGGGCAGTGAAGAAGCACCCAGCGAAGCTCCTGCTGTTGAACCAGATCCTCGTCTGGAACAATTACAAGAGTCAGTGCAGGGATGTCTGACCACTGTTGATGACTTGGATGAACAGTTGGCCCAAGGGCTTGGTGGGGCGGCAGGGATGAGTCTCATGAGCCTTGACGATCAGCAGGAGATATTTGCCAAGATTGAGGCTGCCTTTGGTAGGGCTGCCTCAATTACTAAGAATGTCAGCAATATTACTGAGGCCTTGAGCTTTCAGGACCTCTCTGGTCAACGGATCATGAAAATAATCAAATTACTTGGTGACTTTCAGGTTCAACTCCTTGCCATTGTGGTGTCTTTTGGTTCCCAGCTTAAACAACGGGAGAAGGATGATACTCTCTCAATTGAAGAAACTAAGGCCCTGGCCCAGGCTGACGTGGATAAATTCCTTAGCCCCAGTGTAGATAAGGATGGCGATGAAAAACAGTTAGATCAGGATACGGTAAATGCTATGCTGGAGGATCTGGGTTTTTAATTTTGAGAAAATTTTAGAGTTGTTGTTGAAGAAAGGCATAAAAAAAAAAAGGCCCAGCGAAATATCGCTGGGCCTTTTCGTATTTCTG
>JAOZSN010000034.1:0-901 GCA_029939635.1 Deltaproteobacteria bacterium | reverse complement strand
TGAGGATTGGGGCAAGATGGATTGTATGGACTTTATCTTCATCCCGAACGGTATGACCCGTGAGCGTTTAGATGAACTTTTTATTGAATTTTACAAGCAGCATGTGAAACGGCCTAAAATACTATGGGGCTATGTTTCCATGCTCTGGAAATCGCCAGATAGTTGGTGTCGGTTCACTCGAAATTTGTTTTCTTTCTTGAAGTTTGCCCGGCAGAATAGCAGAATTTTTGATGGAGATGGTTCGTCCGATCAGTAAAGTAAGGGGATTTGTCTACCCTATAAAGCAAAAAGGCTGAATGTCATTCATGACTTTCAGCCTTTTTGTGTTCTATGGAGGCGGCACCCAGAGTCGAACTGGGGAATAATGGTTTTGCAGACCACTGCCTTAGCCACTTGGCTATGCCGCCATATCTTCATTATCAGAAGAGGTGGCAATATAAACGGTGCTTTTTTTTTTGACAAGGTAAATCATAAAAAAATATAAGCTTTCATTTGCTCTGTGCTCAACAGCTTTGCTACTATAAGTTAAGTCCTTTTACTAATTCCTTTTTTGGTGATTACTATGCCTTTACGAAAGTTCCCTGATGCGGTGAAGGAGTTTGCTGTGCAGATTTATACCCGGCCCAGTGATGAGGCCCGGCTGTATGAAACCCATATAGCCTTTACTGGTACGCCGCAAAAGCATTATTTGGATTCTGAAAAGGTGGTATTGGTTGCAGACCCCTTCAGCCGCAATACCAGTTATTATGAGTTCCTATCCAGCGATATTACCTATGTGGAGGAGTTGCAGACCACGGTGGATATTGAAGGCCAGGCCATTCCCATGGTGCGGGTTTGGGTGAAAAAAGGGAGTATTGCTATTCGCTCAACCCCCTTTGTGGTGGCGGACACCAGTTGGTAA
>JAOZSN010000158.1 GCA_029939635.1 Deltaproteobacteria bacterium | reverse complement strand
TAAGATCCACAAGAACATCCTTAGATTTGAACAAAAAACAAGAGGGTTACAATGAGTTTTCACTATTTCGACCACATGAAGAAAACTCAACGTCAGTTTTTCTCCTTTTCCCTTCTCATTACTACGCCAGCAAACGTATATTTCCTTGACTTTACAAGACAAATCATACTAAAAAATAGTTTTCACACTCAACAAAACTAACAAGATAATCCCTACTCAAGACACCATATTCTGCACTTAATGATAAAAAGTGCGCTTTAAAGGCGTATTATGATAAAGAAAGCTGGCTTTACCACTGACACTCAAGTCCACAGACTTAACCCATTACCAGGCCAAAAGCAAACCGAGTATTTCCATGACCACGTGCGTGGTCTTATCTTCCGAGCTGGATTAAAAAAGAGATGCTGGGTGGTAAAATACACCCTTCATGGCAAGCGTAAGAAGTATACCTTGGCAGAGCAATACCCAGATATCGGTGTAGCTGCTGCTGTACAAGAATGCATGCGTATTCGTGCTGAGGCAAAAAAAGGTATTGATCCACAAGGCAACAAAGCATGCCATGAACTGCAGCCAACCATGATTGATTTATGGAACACATACCAGGATTCGTTGACCAGCAAAACAAAACAAAAATCGCTTGGCACCATGAAAGAAGAACAACGGCGTTGGGAAAAAATTATTAACCCAACCATGGGTGCCATGAAGGTGGCGAATGTTGCCCCTAAGGACCTCAGTAGCATGCTCAATAAGGTGGCTAAGACGGCTCCTGTATCAGCCAACCGTTTTCACTCCCTGTTACAGGTCATGTTCAAACCAGCATTGGCCCAAGGCTGGATCACCATTCACCCACTCCAGTGGATCGACCCACCAGGAGGCAAAGAATCTCCTCGCCAAAGAGTACTGACAGATGAAGAGATAAAGATATTATGGCACCACTTTGACCAATTAAGACCTAACCCTAGAGATGCCCTCAAAATCGGCCTATATACAGCACAACGTCCTGGTGCTATCTTGGCCATGGAATGGAAGGATATTGACCTTGAGAAAGGCCAGTGGAAACAGGTACACAACAAAACAGACGCCGTACACATCATACCCTTATCTCCACAGGTTAGAAATATCATCCTGGCCAGAGTAGATAATAACAGCAAATGGGTCTTCCCGAGTAAGTACAACAGCACCCGTATTGGAGCTATGGGTGACGGACGCTACAAGAGCACTAAGGATGCGCGCTACAAACTCCATAAAGAAAGTGGCATCAAAGATTGGACTACCCATGATCTACGCAGAACAGCCCATGCCTTAATGAGTCGTCTTGAGATCCCTCATCATATTCGTGCACGCGTCTTGAACCACTCTCAAGAAGGGAACGCACCCTATACCCCCCATGACTATTTAAGCGAAAAGACTGTCGCTTTGGAGATGTTAACCAATGAGATTGATCGTCTCTGTATGATTGACAGTTGAGAAGGAAAGGTACTAATCCTTGTAGCTATCACCCTACAACAAAAAAAACGACCACTTAGATTACTCTAAGTGGTCGTTTTTTTGTTAAAAATGGTCGGGATGAGAGGATTCGAACCTCCGACCACCTGGCCCCCAGCCAGATGCGCTACCAGGCTGCGCTACATCCCGATACATGAAAACATTTGAAGAAACAAAGAACAGTATATTAATGCCAAGAGCATTAATAAAAAGGTAGTCCTGACGACTCTGCAAAATGTGTATGTCTATATGTACCTTTTTTCCGTTTCAGTCAACCATGAAGTGACTGTAACAGAAAAAAGATTCAATCTTTACCTTCTAAAATCCGTAAGACCGATTCAAGACCTTCCTTTATCTCACTCACAAGCTGGGGTGAATTATGTGCTGGTGCTAACGATTCTGGCCCAGATGTTGATTTATCATTTTTTTTTGCGGATTTAGGTTGGGCCGCCAGAAACTTCCTGGCCCCAGGAATGGTGAAACCGTCTCCTTTCAATAACTGCTTAATACGGAGTAAATTTTCGATATCAGCACGACGATAGAGACGCTGTTTAGAGCTTGCCCGCTGCGGCTTGATAAATTGCTTAAACTCTGTCTCCCAGTAACGTACGACATGCTGCTTGATATCTACTATTTTACAGACTTCGCCAATCTTAAAATAACGTTTTTCAGGGATAACAACAGAAGCAGTAGCCAGAGTGGTAATAGTTTGCTCAGACACCACGGTCTTCTCAGTCAAACCCGCCATCCCCTCCCCCCATTTCTTACCTGTTATTCATCATCAGAAGAGTTAATCTTTTCACGTAAACCCTTACTGGCTTTAAAGGTAACCATGGATCTCTTAGATATTTCCATGGTTTCACCAGTGCGAGGATTACGTCCTACACGAGAAGATTTCTTACGTACCGTAAAGGTACCAAACTGAACAAGCTTAACAGAATCACCCTGAATAAGGGTCTGACGAAGACTGGCAAAGACAGAATCAACAAGCTCACCAGCACTACGCTGGGAAAAGCCTAAATCTTCGTTAATTGTTTTGGCCAGATCTTTACGGGTAAGATTAGAACGCTTCACTTCGAAACACCTCTCTGTAGTAGTTCAACAGAGGTTGAAATCTTTAAAAAAATTACATCTCTCGGAGATGACCATCAAATTTCTTCAAGAGTAAATCTATCATACGCTGATGAACTTTTGTAACTGCTTTATCAGCGAGAGTTTTATCTTGAGCTCTGTATGTAACAGAAATTGCGACACTTTTAAACCCCTCTTTAATGTTTTTACCTTGATAGACATCAAAAAGTGACACATGTTCCAGCAGTTTTTCCTTCTTGGTAGCTATGGCCTCTACCAAATCAGAGGCAGGGCATGACTCAGGCACCAGTATAGCAATATCCCTCTGTACAGCAGGAAACTTAGGCAAAGGAACAAACTTTTTAGACGCCTGTTGTAGAGCAGTTATCCTGTCAAAATTAATATCAAGAAAATAAACATCCTGCTTGATAGAAAATTTCTGCAGACATTCTTTGCCTACCTTGGCAATGCAACCAATAGTCTCATCTCCCACAGCCAGGGCTAAAGTCTCAGCGCCATCAACATAGGGAGCAACACTGCTGTTATCGGAAAAAACAATTTGACTAAGCCGCAACCCGGAGAGCAATGATTGACCAACACCCTTTATATCAAAAAGATCAACTGCACTCTGCTCAAAATGCAGCTCTGGTGCCGTACCATAACGCAGGCCGGAAAGCACCACACAGAGATGATTTTCTTCGTTTGGCTGGACATTATCAGCAACAGGTTCAAAAACCTTGCCTATCTCAAAGAGACGCACGGAGCTACTCTGGAAATTGATATTACGGCGTACATTCTCCAGCAACCCAGGTAACAAGCTGCGCCGCATGACACTTTGTTCCTCAGTAAGAGGATTTAGCAAGGAAACAGTGTTACGTCCCTCATCATCGGCAGGCAGACCAAGTTGATCGGCATGCTCAGGCGAAACAAAGCTGTAATTAATGGCTTGATAACACCCTAAGGAGGTAAGCAAGGCAGTGGCCTCTTTACGCAAGGCACGACCCGAGTCCTGCTCAGCAAAACTCATGGGTACCACAGGCAGGCTGGTGGATATCTCGTTATAGCCAAAGATACGGGCCACCTCTTCAATGAGATCAACTTCACGTACAATATCCACCCGGAAGGTGGGTACGGTTACGGTAAGGGTGTCATCATCAGCAAGGCTGACCTCCATACCAATGGCAGTCATAAAATCAGTAATCTGGTCAGCAGAAAAAGTTGTCCCCAAAAGACTATTGGTGCGACTAACCCGCAGGGCAAGATCAAGGGGAACGATGGGTGCTACCAAGGCATCAACGCCATCATCGTCAACCGTACCAGAGGCAATCTCTTCCAGCAGACTGACAAGACGGGCCATGGCCACGGGTGCCAGTTGTGGATCAACACCACGTTCAAAGCGGTAGGAGGCATCTGTGGAGAGTTTCAGATTACGGCTGGTTCGACGCACTGAGATTGCATCAAAACAGGCCGATTCAAGGAGCAGTTCAGTAGAATCTGCGGTGACCTCAGAATTTGCGCCGCCCATAACACCAGCTACCGCCACAGGAGATTTGCCGTCGCAGATCATCAGCATGGAGGCATCAAGGGTACGTTCCTGACCATCAAGGGTGGTGAATTTCTCACCATCAACCGCAGTGCGAACGATTATTTTACTGTCCGCCAAGGTTGTAAAGTCAAAGGCATGCAAAGGCTGGCCATACTCCAACATAATAAAGTTGGTGGCATCTACAACGTTATTGATGGGACGCAGATCAACAGAGAGCAGACGTTTTTGCAGCCACCATGGCGAAGGCCCAACTTTAATGCCAGTCATACGACGTGCCACATAGCGGGGACAAAATTCAGGATTAACCACATCCACACTAAAGGCGATTGAACCGCTAAGAGTAGGCAAAGAGCCCTCATCAACAGGCAGTTTCAATGGCGTGGAGGCCATGGCCGCCACCTCACGAGCTGTACCAATAACAGAGGCACAATCTGGGCGATTCGGGGTCAAATCAACCTCAACAAGGATATCTTGCAGCCCCATAGCCTCGAGCAGGCTCTGACCACTTTTGGCATTAAATTCATTAAGCTCCATGATGCCGCTACTCTCTTCAGATACACCCAACTCCTTAGCAGAGCACAGCATACCGAGGGAGACTTCACCACGAATCTTACTCTTTTTGATCTTAAAGCCGCCAGGCATGACAGTTCCAGGCAATGCCACCGCAGTGAGCAATCCCTTTCTGGCATTTGGGGCGCCGCAAACAATCCTTTTTTCCTCATCGCCAACCATAACATCACATAACACCAATTTATCGGCATTGGGATGGGGATGGGTGTCGATGATCTCAGCAACCTTAATAACCTCAAGGTCACGGTAAAGTTCATCAACCGCATCAACCTCAAGGCCAGCCATGGTGAGCTGGTCGCTAAGTTGCTGGGGAGTAAAGTCAAAATCAACGTATTGGCGCAGCCAGTCTATGGTAAATTTCATTTTCTGTTACAAGGCAATAAGTAGAAGAGGGGGTAAAGAAGGTTTAACTAAAATTGGCGTAAAAAACGTAGATCATTTTCATAGTAGAGGCGTATATCATTGATACCATATTTAAGCATGGCAATACGCTCTACGCCCAGGCCAAAGGCAAACCCTGAGTAGACCTCGGGGTCATAATTCACCTTCTTAAAAACCTCTGGGTCAATCATGCCAGCACCAAGTATCTCTAACCAGCCAGTTTTCTTACAGACCCGACAGCCCTTTCCACCGCACATGACACAGGCAATATCAACCTCTGCACTGGGCTCGGTAAAGGGGAAATAACTGGGACGAAAACGGATGGCAGTGGACTCATCAAACATCTTGGCAATAAAGACACGCAGCACACCTTTAAGATCTGCAAAGGAAACATTTTTATCCACCAAAAAGCCCTCAACCTGATGGAACATAGGTGTATGGGTTATATCAGAGTCACAACGATAGACCTTGCCTGGGGCAATGACCTTTAAAGGTGGTTCCGCTGTCTCCATGACCCTGGCCTGCATGGGTGAGGTATGGGTGCGCAACAAGGTGGAATCATCGACATAGAAGGTATCATGCATGTCGCGCGCCGGATGATGAGCGGGAATATTGAGTGCCTCGAAATTATAAAAATCAGTCTCAATATCTGGCCCTTCAGCAACACTGAAGCCTAGTCCCTCAAAAATGGCACAGATTTCTTCCATGATCTGGGTAACAGGATGGAGTTTACCCTGGGGAACCTGACGACCTGGCAAAGAGAGATCAAGCTGCGGTCCAGCAGCAGCAAGACTACCGACAAGATCAACTTTTTTCTCATCAAAACGGCCCTGCAGAGCAAGTTTAAGCTCATTAGCCATTTTACCAAGTTTAGGACGATCTTCCTTAGGCGCAGCACCTAGCTGACGCATAAGTTGAGTAAAGGGGCCTTTACGACCAAAATATTTTACCCGGAAGGATTCCAACTGATCCGCATTTGAAATAGCGGCTAAATCCGTATCAGCCTCTTGTTGCAGGCGAAGTAAGGCGTCTTGCATGGGATTTGTATCTACAATAAAGATTTAAACAAATATGGAGGACCCGTAGAAAAAATTCCAGGAGTCAGTAATCATAAAACAAAATAGCCGCCGGCGATGCGAAACCGCCAGCGGCTATAGAACTTGTATTACTGCCATATTATGGCAGTAATAAATCAAACAAAACTAATCTAGTGCTAGGCAGAAGCGAGTTTAACAACCTCGCTAAATGCAGCAGGATCAAGAATAGCCATATTGGACAGACTCTTACGATCAAGCTCCACCCCAGCTTTCTTCAAGCCACCCATCAATTTAGAATAACTGGTGTTGTTGATTTTAGCGGCGGCACTGATACGGGTAATCCACAAACGACGAAAATCACGTTTACGTGTACGACGATCACGATAGGCATAACAGAGGGCACGATCAACA
>JAOZSN010000033.1 GCA_029939635.1 Deltaproteobacteria bacterium | reverse complement strand
GTATAAACAGGTGGCAGGAGTGATGCCAGACTTTCCTGGAGCCTATTACCACATGGCTGCGATTCTTTCTCGTCAGGGCAATAAAGGGGACGCTTTTTTTTATTTGGGCAAAAATTTCTTTTTCAAAGGTCAGTTTGATACGGCAAAATTTCATTTTAAGAATGCCAGCAAGCTACTCAAAGATGATAAGGAAAAGTTAGCAGAGATTGCCGGTATACGGAAAATAATGAAGGAGTTTAGTTGATTAATGAAGCTAGGTGTTGATACCGGTGGAACCTTCACTGATTTTATTTTGCAGGATGAGCATAAACTGCAACGCTATAAGGTTTCTTCCACACCAGATGATCCCAGTCGTGCCATTGTTAAGGGGATGCATTTCTTTTTCGGTGATGACATCCCGGCTGATCTTGAGATTGTTCATGGTACCACAGTGGGTACCAATGCCTTTTTGGAGCGTAAAGGGGCACGGGTCTTATTAGTTACCACCCATGGTTTTGAGGATGTTTTGACCATTGGTCGCCAGAATCGTTTTTCCCTGTATGATCTTGATTATCAGCGCCCTCAGGCGATCATCCCCGACCACTTTATTACTGGTGTAAAAGAGCGTATCTGTTTTGACGGTTCTGTGCAGCTACCCTTGCTGTCTGAGGGTAAACGACTCAGTCAGTTGGTGCAGCGTTATGATATAGAGGCAGTGGTTATCTGTCTGCTTCATTCCTATGCCAATCCAAGCCATGAACAGGAGTTGGCCAGGCAGTTGGCTCATCTTGGTTTGCCTCTCATTCTTTCTTCCGATGTGTTGCCTGAGTTTCGTGAGTACGAGCGTCTATGTACCACTCTGATCAACGGCTACCTGGCTCCTATCATGGCTCGATACATCAAACGATTGAAGGATCATCTCCAAGGCCAGGCCCTTTCCATTCAGCAATCAAATGGTGGAATTCTCCCTGCTAGCCAGATCAGCAGGCGCACAGTACATACCGTTTTGTCAGGGCCAGCAGGTGGGGTGCAGGGGGCCTTTCATCTGGCTCAGCAAATGGGGCGGCAGCAGATAATTACCTTTGACATGGGTGGCACCTCCACCGATGTCTCTTTATGTGATGGAGAGCCATCCATCACCAGAGAGTATACGTTGGATGGTTTTCCGGTACGTATCCCGCTCCTTGATATTCATACTGTTGGTGCAGGTGGAGGTTCCATTGCTCAGGTGGATGAGGGAGGCCTTTTGCATGTTGGCCCGCATAGTGCAGGCGCTGACCCTGGTCCGGTCTGTTATGGCATCGGAGAGAGGTTGGCTGTTACCGATGCCAACCTGCTCTTGGGCAGGTTGCAGGCCGGATCTTTTTTAAGTGGTCGCATGCACCTTGATATGCCGCGTACCAGGGAGATCATGACCACCCTTGCCACCTCTTTAGGGCTTACAGTGGAAGAGGCTGCCCTTGGTATTATTCGTATTGTCAATGCTGGTATGGTCAAGGCCATTCGTGCCGTGTCTTTGGAACGAGGCTATGATCCTAAGGATTTTTCACTTTTTTCTTTTGGTGGTGCCTCTGGATTGCATTGCTGTGAGTTGGCCCGGGAGTTGGGCATAATGGAGATCATTATTCCGGCCCGGGCTGGGATCTTATCGGCCCAGGGGATGGTTTTTGCCGCCCCGCTGTTGGATCGGAGCCAATCATTATTTTTACAGGGCGAGCAATTACAACCTGCTACCATTACCACAGTGATTAATCAGCTTAAAGAGCAGCTAAGCCAGGAGATGGCCAGCTTGAAGCTGGACGGAGAGATAGAGTTTAGCGCATTTGTGGATTTACGCTACCAAGGGCAGTCCCATGAAATAGAGGTGGGGTTCAGCGCTGATTTTTGTAAAGATTTCCATGATGCCCATAAATTTGCCTTTGGCTATTGCCTGCCTGAAAAGGAGTTGGAATGTGTAGCTGTGCGCTGTTGCGTGCAGTTGCAGAGGCCTCTTTCTCCATTACCATTTTCCCCTATACCCACCAGCCCATTGCAGGTAGGTGATACCGTAGAGGTGGTGTGGGAGGATGGAATCCAGGAAATACCTCTCTATTACCGTCCTGATCTCCATGATGGTTATCAAGGTATTGGCCCTTGTCTCATTGTTGACGATTACACCACCATTCTGGTGACTTCTTATTTTGCCTTTCAGGTCGACAACCTATCAAACATTCTCCTGCAGTCGATAGCCTCTGTTTGATATTATTATTTGCTTCTCCTTCGTGCCTTATTATATAGTGGAGCAGGTATTTTTTTCGAAGATTTTCACTACACGGCTAAGGCAAATAATTGGTATTGTTTACTAAGTGGATATTGTGGGGAGGGGTATGTGCAGCAAAGTAAATCACGTAATCTAAACATAATTCTCATTTTGACCGTGGTATTTGTCGTTCTGGCGGTGGGTTTGTTTTGTTACCTGCAAAGTAGAGGCAAACATATTCAACAGCAGCATTTGCAGCTTGTTACAGAGAGATATCAACATGCATATAACACCATATATGATCAATATGGAAAATTAGCCAGAACTCTCTATTCAGAGTTTATGAGTGGGTATGAGGTTCATGACGTATACCAGAAATTGCTCAGTGCTGATGAAGGGCAGAAAAACACCTTGCGAACAGAGTTGTTACGCCAAATTAAGCCCCGTTATGAAGAATTATCAAAGGTGGCAAATATTAGGATACTCCATTTTTATTTAGCAGATAATGAATCATTTCTTCGCTTCCAACGGCCTGAAAAATATGGTGATGATATAACCGAAATTCGGCAGACCGTGACATATGTAAATAGGGAACATAGAGCCATTGATGGTTTTGAGGTGGGCAGGTTATATAGCGCCTATAGGTTTGTTTTTCCCATCACAGCCCCAGATAAGACTCATCTTGGCTGTATGGAGATCTCCTTCGGCCCTGAGGTTATCACTTCTGCCATGATGAATCAGTATCCTGTCTGGAGTAATTTTCTCATTAAAAAAAGTATTATAAACCAAAAAGTGCTTTTGGACGACTCAGAAGAAAATTATCGTCAAGCTGCCCATGAATATTATCTTTATGATATTAATGTGTTAGCTGTCTTGGAAAAGGTGTCTCAACAAAAAATACATAATGTTCAACCCCAAAAAAATATTGCTGATAAATTCCACAATATTGCCTTGATGGGTCGAGCAATGTCAATCTATACCCCTGCCATTGATAAGGTCATTACGTCTATTCCTGTGTTAAATCCTGCCAGTGGAGAGAATGTTGCCTTTCTTATGGTGAGAAGCAAAACAGATTTTTTTACCCAGCAAATTGAACAATTTAGGGTTGTTTTTGTTTTAAGTGTAACTCTGCTCGCAATGGTTTTATTCACTTTTTACCAGCAGTATAGCAAACGTAAAACACTTGAGGTCAGTACCGAGCAGTTACACGTGCAGCAACGTCGGCTTTTAGAGGCCCAGAAGATTGCTAATTTGGGTCATTGGGAGCATGATTTAAGCACCAACCGCGTAAGCTGGTCTGAGCAGGTCTATCGAATTTTTGATCTACAACCAGAGGAATTTGCCGGTAGTTTTGAATCCTTTCTTGACCTGGTTCACCCACGCGATCGCGGTTTTGTGGCAGCATTTTATGCTGATTCGGTGGAAACCCGAAAAACCTTTGATGTGCAGCATCGAATTATTTGCAAAGATGGTGTTGAAAAGTGGGTTCGGGAAATATGCACCACTGAGTATGATCTGGCTGGCAAACCACTACGCTCGTTGGGTATTGTTCATGATATTACCAAACAGCATAATGCCTTAACCTATCTACAACAGGAACGGGACATGTTTATGCATGGCCCTGTTATGACCTTTACCTGGCAGAATAGTGAAAACTGGCCGGTAAAACATGTGTCGGGTAATGTTACAGAAATTCTAGGTTTTTCAGCCATGGATTTTCTCACTAGTTCTGTGGAGTTTAATACCCTTATTCATAAGGATGATCTTAAACGAGTGACTGCTGAAGTGGCCACTGGCATAGCCAACCACAAGAGTTTTTTTATCCATGAACCATATCGTCTCAAGACAAAATCAGGAGGAATTGTCTGGGTACTGGATACCACTACCTTGCTCAGAGATGAACAGAATCAGGTCAGCCATTTTCAAGGCTATCTTGTTGATATTACCTCCACCGTAAAGATTGAAGAAAAGATTTTTGAGGCCAAGGATCGTCTCGAGTTTATTATTGAAGCAGCTAATCTTGGTACCTGGGACTGGAATGTGCAGACTGGTGAGATGCTCTTTAATGAGCGGTGGTGTGAGATGCTTGGCTATACAAAGGCTGAGATGAAACCGCGTTTCTCCACCTGGGAAACCATTGTTCACCCTGATGATATTGCAGAAGTTACAATCATTCTTACCGATCACCTAGAGGGGAGAATCCCCGTCTTTATGAGTGAGCATCGCTTGCTCCACAAATCTGGAAAATGGGTCTGGGTACTTGATGTCGGCAAGGTTGTTCGGCGTGATGCAGATGGCAAGCCCTTGCGCGTTGTTGGTATACATTTTGATATTACCAGTCGCAAAGAACAGGAAGAGGCCCGTCTGCATATCAGTCAAAAGGAAGAAGAGTTAAAGCGTTTTGAAAGTTTGAAAACAATGGCTGGTGCAATTGCCCATCGCTTTAACAACGCCATGATGGGGGTACTAGGTAATTTAGAACTTATGATCATTACCTTGGACAAGGGCACAGATGAGTATGAAATGGCTATCTCTGCGGCCCAGGCCGCCACTGGTGCTTCCCAGGTCGGTTCCATGATGCTCAGCTATGTTGGTCAACGTCCTTTACAGCTTCAGGACGTTCTCCTTGCCGATCTGGCGCGTGAAAGTGTTACTGCTCTAAAGGATATTTTCCTGCCAGAAATTTCAGTGAAATTTAAGCCGCCAGCCCAACCAATCTGTTGTTCCCTTGATGGTAAGCAAATTAAAGAGGTGATAGAAGGTGTCCTCACCAATGCGGTAGAGGCCTTGGCTAACAATGCTGGCACAGTTGAAATTTCCTTTGGTGTTGACTCTTTTGTCGCAGCAACTTTTCCAATACCTTTTCAGGATCATCTTAAAGATGGTAAGTACGCCTTTTGCCAGATAAAGGACAGTGGTCATGGTATAGATCCTGAAAATCTCTCACGGATTTTTGAACCTTTTTATACAACACGTTTTGTGGGCCGGGGCCTCGGCCTTGCCTTATGTGTGGGAATAATGCGGGCCCATCATGGTGCTATACTTGTTGAGAGTAGTCCTGGATCTGAAACCACTGTTAGAATTTTGTTTCCCCATCAAAAAGCATCTCCACCTGTCCTTTCTTTGGCCGAGAAAGAGGCATCCCATGCTCAGCCGGTGTCTGGGACTATTCTCCTTGCTGATGACGAGGAAATGGTTCTAGGCATAGAAAGACAATTACTAACAACTGTTGGCTTTACCGTTTATACTGCCATTAATGGTCAAGAGGCCGTAGACTTGGTACGCCAAGGAGATATTCACTTTAGTGTTATTATATTAGATATATCCATGCCGGAAATGGATGGTATTGAGGCCATGAAAGAAATTAGAAAAATAGATTCCTCCTTGCCTATTATCTTGTGTAGTGGCTATTCTGAGGAGACATTTCACTTTGCCGAAAATCCAGAGAGTAAACCTGATGGATTTTTGGGGAAACCATTTCAACTAGCTGATCTTATAGTCATACTTGAAAAACTCGGCTCATAATGTTTGCGCAGAATTTTTATAGAAAAAGATCAATGTCTGTACGAAATGTAATGATTTTGCTTTATCTATGCATCTCTTTTGCACCTTCGGGTGCTGCGGCCCATGGTGACGAGGGCTTGAAGCTTGGTGTTATCCCCTATACCAGTCCGCGCACGGTTGTGAAACTTTATGCCCCTGTTGCTTCTCTATTGAGCAAAGCTCTTGATGTAAATGTCCGCGTCGTTACTGCTGCAAGCTTTGACCAATATATGCAAAGGGTCTTCGATAGGCAGTATGATATCATTGTCCTTGGCAGTACCTTTTATTTCAAGGCCCATGATCGTGCTGACTATCAGGCCGTTGCCCGTGGTTACCCATCCTTTCGGGCGGGTATTATTGTTTTGCAAGACAGTGCTATTAGCAGCATAGAGCAATTGCAGGGCAAAAGTATGGCTGCGGTTAATATTAAGGATAGAGGTGGCTATAAATTGCAGAAAATGGCCTTGCTGAAGAGAGGGGTAGATGTAGATGAAGATGTTGATGTGTTTTTCAGTGGATCAAATGATTCGGTCATCTATGCTGTACTCAGTGGTCAAAATGATGCTGGAGCAATACGCCTTGATGCCTTGCAAAAACCAGTTTTTTCTCAAGTACGAAAGAAAATAAAAATCATCTATACCTCTCCTGAAAATCCACAATTTCCATTTGCCGTGCGGCAGGATATGGATCCGGCCATGGTAGTGAAAATTGCTTCTGCCCTTACCTCAATAAGCATGAAAAAACCTGAAACAGTAGACATTCTCAATAGTTTGAATATTCACGGTTTTGAGCAGGTTTCCTCCGATCAGTTAGAAGAGCTGCGTCTGGTTAGAGAGGAGCAAGCGAAAAAGATGGGTAGTACCCGATGAAATATACGGCCTTAAGTCTGCGTCTACTTTTTGTGATCACCGTCTCGGTGATCACTCTTCTCCTCACCGTTACCGTCACCTATTTCACCTCGCAACAGTATAAAAATGAGGCAATTGCCCAACTGACCCATCATATTGAGACCGTCACCCAAGATTTTTCTACAGCAATCACTGATTATATTATCACGGAAAATTACAGTTCATTGCAGGATTTTGTTCTTTCTGTGCAGCAGAGACCACAGGTGAAGGAGATCTCTGTTACCACGCCAGCTGGTATTATTATTGCCGATTCCCAGCCCCCGCGACTGGGGACTGTTGTCACTGCTGTCCGTTCAGTTAATACTGAGATGCCGGTTATTATGTCAGACTTTAAGACCGGCATCACATCATCTCTGTCTCCGGTTCGCCTGGGGGAGACAATGGTTGGCTGGTGCCAACTTGTATTTGATACGTCTTATCTCAAACACAGCTTGGCAGCAGTGCAGAAAAAAGCTGTGTTTTGGGGATTTGTCACCTGGTTGCTGGCTGTTATTGGTGCCTCTCTTGTCTCCGCTTTTATCATCAAGCCTTTACATACCATTATGGGTATTGTCGACGAGGTCTCGTCTGGTGTCTTTGGTCGGCAGTCAGCGATTGAAGGGCCGCAGGAAATTCGTCAGCTTGCCGAGGCCTTTAATACCATGACAGATGAAATCGAGAACAGGGAAACCCTACTTAAGTTGTCTGAAAATCGATTTCGTTCCTTGGTTGAGGAGATCAACGATGTAGTCTGGGAAATTGATGAAAATGAACTGATTACCTATGTCAGCCCCGCCATAGAACATATACTAGGCTATCAGCCAGATGAGCTAATTGGTAAGGTGCCGTATGCTTTTATGGCAAAGGATGAAGCTGCGCGAGTTAGTAGCATCCTTCAACACTATGCTGAAAAAAAATTAGGGTTTAAAAGTATTAGCTACAGCAAGCTCCACAAAAACGGCCAAGAGGTTATTTTTGAAACCAGTGGTCAGCCAATTGTCGCTGCTGATGGTCAATTAAAAGGCTACCGTGGTGTGGAGCGGGATATTACTGCAAAGGAGCTTGCCGCTGATGAGCGCAAGCAACTAGAACAGCAATTACAGCAGTCTCAGAAGATGGAGTCCATTGGCCGCTTGGCCGGTGGGGTGGCCCATGATTTTAATAATATTTTAAGTGTTATTAATGGCTACTCTGAAATTTGCCTTTTAAAGATGGCAGAGGATAATCCCTACCGGCAAGAGATTGAAACTATTTTTGAGTCTGGTAAGCGAGCTGCCAGGTTGACTCAACAGCTTTTGGCCTTTAGTCGTAAGCAAATTGTCCGGAAGGAATTTTTTGCCCTTAATGATGAGATAGTAGATATTCGCCGTATGCTTGATCGACTCCTTGGTGAGGACATTACCATTGTCTTTGATCTAAGAGATGATCTTTGGCCCATTAAGGCTGATCGGTCGCAAATGGAGCAGGTGATTCTTAATTTGGCCGTAAATGCTCGTGATGCTATGCCTGTAGGTGGGACGCTGACTATTGAAACAAAAAATATAACCCTTGATGAAGAGAATACTGATGAACAGTATCAAATTTGTTCTGGAGATTATGTTCTCTTGGCAATATCAGACACTGGTCAGGGCCTGAGCCTGGAAATGAAGGAGAAAATCTTTGAACCTTTTTTTACCACTAAAGAACAAGGTAAAGGAGCTGGTTTAGGGCTTGCTACGGTATATGGCATCATTAAACAAAGTCATGGTGAGATATTTGTGACCAGTGCGCAAGGTATGGGTACGACTTTTAAAATCTATCTACCTCGGGCTGCAAAACAAAGTGCTCCAGTACATGAGATTGTCAGCAAAGAAACCATTGTGTCACCGGGTGCTGAAACCATTATGCTGGTTGAAGATGAGGAAGCTGTACGGCATATGGCCGTTGAACTTTTGATGGGACTTGGATACACCGTGCTGGAGGCAGAAAATGGTGAAGATGCCTTGGAGATATACAAGCGTTACCATGGTCAGGTTGATCTTCTTTTGACGGATGTGGTGATGCCTAAAATGAGTGGCCCATCATTAGCTAAAAGGATGCAAAAGCTGCGGCCTGACATGAAGGTACTTTTTATGTCTGGCTACACAGAAAATGATATTGTCCACCATGGAGTGTTGGCTGATGATGTTACTTTCTTAGCTAAACCAATAAACCTTAAAAACCTCTCTAAAGCTGTGCGGACAATTTTTGATTTGCATGCAAGAGACGAATAGAAATTATGAATAGCAATCATGACAAAATGCTCAATCATGACTGTGAGCATGTTTCCACAGCATTAAATGCTGTTTTTGACCCAATTGTAATTTTTAAGCCCAGCTATGAGATTGTCTTTAGCAATAGTGCTGCGGATAAAATTTTTATTCCCCACCACAGCGCGGCACAAAGTGAGAAGAAATGCCATGCTGTTCTTTTTGGTTTTTCTTCTCCTTGCGCTACACAGGGTCTGCCGTGTCCTCTGCCCAAAATTTTTGAGACTAAGAAGGCAACCCAGATTATTCGTACCCAGCAAACAGCAGAGGGTGGTACGCGTTGGTTGAAAATTAAGGCAGTTCCTGTGTTGGATGAGGCAGGAGAAGTCGTGGAGATTGTTGAGACCATCCATGACATCACTAAACATAAGGAGATGGAGGATTCTCTGCAGCGTTATAGTCGTAGTCAGGAAGAACTCTTTCTCGTCTCTCAAGGGATTACCTCAACCACTGATTTAACTAGGCTCTATCGCCATATTGTCTTCCATGCCAAAGAATTACTCATGTTTGATTTCTCCACCCTTATGCTTCTTTCAAAGGATAAAAAAGGCCTGATTATTCATGATACCCTTGGTTTTTCTGAATCCATCATAGATACAGTCATGGCCATTGATGAAGCGGGAATTGCCACCCATGTCGTGAATATTCGGCAACCGCAGGTGGTCTTTGATTTTACCAGTGAAGATCGTTTTGCCGTGCCGAAACTGGTTTCTGAACGAAACATACGCTCTGCTCTCTGTGTTCCCCTTATTGTTGAAGATCAGCTCCTTGGTGTTCTGGTAGGTCATACCTTGCAACAGCGGATCTTCACAGACCAGGAAATAATTTTATACGGTAACCTGTCTAATCAGGCTGCCATTGCCTTATCCAGTGCCACTGCCCTAAAGGAGTTGAAATCATCACAGGAACGGTATCACGATTTATTCGAAAATTCTCTTGATCTTATCCAGATGGTTGGTCCAGATGATCGTATTCTTTATGTTAATAAGGCCTGGAAAAACGTACTGGGCTATGGGGATAATGAAATAACCTCTCTTTCAGCTCTGGATATCATCCACCCTGACAAGCGACTCCATTGTGAGGCAGAGTTTCGGCGACTGTACGCTGGGGAAAATGTGAAGTATATCGAAACCACCTTTATCACTAAAAAAGGGAAAAGTCTCACGGTGGAGGGTAATGTCAGTTGCAAAGTCAGCAATGGTAATCGTATTGTAACCCAAGGGATTTTTCGTGATATCACAGAGCGGAAACTTTTAGAACACAAGCTGGAAAAGATGTCTCAGACCGATGAGATGACAGGGTTACTGAATAGAAGAGGTTTTTTTGCCTCGGCAATCAAACTCTTAGCCCTTGCCGAGCGTACGGGGGGTAAGCTCTTTTTGCTCTATGCTGATCTTGATAATATGAAGGTAATCAATGATGAATTAGGTCATGCGGTGGGTGATGATGCCCTTGTCGAAACAGCTATGCTACTACAAAAAACGTTTCGCAATAGTGATACCATTGCCCGGGTTGGTGGAGATGAGTTTACCATCCTGCTCACACCAAATCAAACCGCCAAGGATAAAGAGGCGGTGCTTGAGAGATTTGAGGCAAACTTAGCCAAACTTAATGCGAAAAAAAATCGAAGCTATAAATTGTCGATTAGTACTGGCATTGTTACCTATGATGCTGCATCACCCTCGACCATTGAAGAACTTGTTTCTCAGGCTGATACATTGATGTATGAAAATAAACGTAAAAAGACTACCAGCCTACGTTAAAAATGGCGCCCTCCTGCTGGTGGTATATGGAAAAATATGATTGAAATTAACGCTGAAACCCTTCTTAAACACATGCTGGATACCTTTTACCGGTCTGATCTGGAAGGTAGGCTTGTCTTTGTCTCTCCATCGGTGCACACCTTGACTGGCTACAGTGTTGATGAGTTAGTTGGTACACAGCTTGCTGATTTATATGTTCAGAAAGATCAACGGGATCAATTTCTCCATCAATTAAAAGAAAAAAAAGGCAAGCTAACCGGGTTTAAATCTCGCCTGCGCCATAAAAACGGTGAAGAGTTATGGGTATCCACCAGTGCGACATATTATTATGATGAGTCTGGCCATATTGCCGGTGTTGAAGGCATAACGCGCGATGTCACCGTAGAACATCAGTTTGGTGATGATCTGGAAAAATTGGTGCACGAGCGTACTCTGGAACTGCAAGGGGAGATTAAAAAAGTTCGTCAGGCCGAGAGGGCCAAAGAAGAGAGCGAAGAAAAATTTAGGAGAATTGTTGAGAATATTCAGGATGTCTATTACGAAACGGACCTTGATGGCACTATTTACTATTGTAGCCCGTCGTGTCTCCCTATTTCTGGCTATTCCCAGCCTGAGTTAATCGGTAATAATGCCAGTATATTATACTCTGATCCCGCTGATCGTGAACTCCTTCTTGTCCCCTTGCGTAAAGGAGGGGCTGTTCGAGATCTGGAGCTGGTTTTTAAAAAGAAAAATGGTGAAATATATGATGTTTCCTTTAATGCCGATTTATATTTTGATGAAAATGGTGAGCCGCTGGGCTTAAGCGGTACTATTCGTGACATAACCGCCACCAAGAGAATTAAGGAGCAGATTCAACGGTCACGTAAGATGGAAGCCATCGGCTTAATGGCAGGTGGTGTTGCCCATGATCTCAATAATATCCTTTCTGGAATTATTGGCTATCCTGAATTACTTTTGCAGAATATCCCCAAAGATAGTGAGTTGTACAAACCCCTTGTGGCTGTCCATGAGTCAGGACAAAGGGCCGCAACAGTGGTGGCTGATTTACTGACGGTTGCCAGAGGTGCAGCCAGTACCAGGCAGATCCATAGTCTCAACTTGTTGATTGAAGAGTATGTTCATTCTCCTGAGGGCAGAAAGCTGAAATCTTTACATCCAAATGTGCAATTTAAACAGCATTGTCATAGTGAGCAGGGCTGGATTCTCTGTTCTCCGGTTCATGTTAAAAAATGCCTGATGAATTTGGTAACAAATGCAGCCGAGGCCATTAGTGGCGCTGGTATTGTGCTTGTCTCAACCTGCAAAAAAAATATTGATGACGCTGCTGCCAGCAAACATAGCATATCAAAAGGTGATTATATTGTCCTCTCTGTGCAGGATACAGGCCCTGGTATCACTGAAACAGACCTGAAACGTATTTATGAGCCGTTTTATAGCACAAAGATAATGGGTCGAAGTGGCACAGGCCTAGGCCTTACTGTGGTTTGGAATACCATGGAGGATCACGAGGGAAAAGTACGGGTACAAAGCAATGTTGAGGGAACATGCTTTCAACTTTATTTTCCAGTGAGCAAAGAGCAAGGAGTTGAATCTGCAAATTCAGATAGTACAGAAGGCCTTAGGGGTAATAATGAGCATGTTTTAATTGTCGATGATGAGCTGCTCCTACGGGATATTGCCAGCCGTATGTTACTCTCCTTAGGCTACAAGGTAGATGCGGTGAGTTCTGGAGAAATGGCTATTGCATTTGTAAAGGAAAACCCGGTTGATTTGTTGGTTCTGGATATGCTTATGGAACCGGGCATAAATGGGCGCCAGACCTATGAAGAAATATCTGCCCTCTCTCCAGGTCAGAAAGCATTGATTGTCAGTGGTTTTTCAGAAAGTGATGAGGTGAAGAAGGCCATCAATCTTGGGGCTGGAGGGTTTGTAAAAAAACCATACTCCCTTGAGCAACTTGGTCGGGCAGTAAAAACTATACTTACGTGACCTGATCTACACGGTTACCGCTACCCTTTTTTTACACAATTACGGCCTGCCTTTTTTGCCTTATAGAGGATAGCATCAGCAGCCTTAATTACCTCTTCTGGGCTGTTGTATTTTTTTGAACTTTCAGCTACGCCGATGCTGATGGTTACATTGACCTGTTTGCTTTTCTGGGCAGCTTTTCCCCTGTCCTTGGCAGATTTTTTCTTGCGTGTCTTCGAACGTACGCTGAAGGAACTTTCTGCAATATTCTTTCGTAGTTTCTCCAGATATGGCAAGGCCTCGCTGGCTGTTTTTCCTGGAAATATGGCGGTAAATTCTTCACCACCATAGCGAAAGGTTTTTGCTCCACCCCCTGTCATACTAAAGATGCTTGCCACCATACGCAAGACATCATCTCCAGTCTTATGGCCATAGGTGTCATTAAATTTTTTAAAATGATCAATGTCAAGCATAGCAATGGCGTAGCGTCTGCCAAGGTTGAGCATAGTCTCATTAAGGCTACGTCGGCCTGGCAGATCTGTAAGATCGTCATAATAAGCCATGAAAAAAGATGCCTCAACCGTGCTTACCAACATGGCAAGGCCAGCAGCAGTAAAGCAGATAATCAGCAAGGGCCGTGTTTGTTGGTCAAAAACTGCTAAAAATACCAAAAAAATGGCTGTGGCATAGCCCACGAGCAAGATATCACGGTTGCGCCAGAAGCGGATGAGTAAAACAGCCAGGGTCAGGCTGCCAGCCAACAGAGCTGGAAGGGCGATATTTTTGATGGTTGAGATGGTCGGGCTGGAGAGAAGGGTACAAAGTTGGTTACTTGCAGATGAAAATTTATCGGTCAATGAAGGTAGCACCATGACCACAGCACCCCACAGGGTCGTTGGCTGGTAGAGTTCTGGGGCTGTGAAAAGGATAAGCAGCATAACCTCTGTCATGAGCAAACCGATAGAAAATACACCAAAAGGCGTAAGCAGACGGCGTTTGCTATGCCAGGAGAAAAATAACAGGTTAAGGGGTAGAAGAACGAGTATCCCTTGGCTGAGACAGGGTTGGTTCAAATTTGGTATAAGGCTGGCAAAGATGAAATAGCATAAACAGAGGAGCAAAGAGGTGAAGATGAGCCCACCATTATTATAGCGCCAACCCATAATTGTACCAATGATAAAAATTACATAGGGCAGCAGTGGCAGAATAACAAAAAATGCATTTATTTCCTGTCCCTCAGGCATGGACCCTGCCAGCCACGGCCATTGCCAAACAATAACAACGGTAACCATGAGCAGGCTTAAGGGCAGGGCAAGCTGAAAGAGCAGACGTTTCATGTGAAATTATTTGGGCGCTAGCAGTGAATGAATAACATCGAAAAATGGTAACAGATAAAGCAATGTTAGTATATCATTTTTGCAATCGACAAAAGGCAAAAAAAAGCGGCAAGGAAAACCTTGCCGCTTTTTAAGGTTGAAGATCGGGGAATCTTCAACCTTTTTTAGGAGAAAGAGATTTTTGCTGTGGTACTAGAATTTAACACGGGCACCTGTCCAGAACAGAGAGATGTCGTCATAGTTGTTAACGGTAGCATCGTTCATCTCGTAAAGACGATAGGCTGCGTAGAATTCTGTGTTAATTTGATTAGCCTTTTGGATAAACTGCAGGCCAAGGGCGGTGCCATCTAATTTTTCAGTTGGGTCACCAGTCATATCATCATACTGGCCATAGTCGAGGGAAACAGAGGTAGAGCCAATGGCCCAGGCCTTCATCTGGTAACCTACCTTACCATAGAGATAGGAACCATCGTCGTAGGTAGTGTCGTCAAATTCTTTTTTACCGCCGGCCAGGGTGAAGTCGAGGCCGAAGGGGAGCATGACCGAGGCAGAACCTGCAAGCACGTTGTGGGTGGAGCTGGTGGAACCTAAATAGGAGTAAGCCATTCCTGCTTTGACCTTGGTTCCGTTAAACTCACCAGCATAGCGAATGGCTAGATCGTTGTAGTTTTCTGAAGCCACGCCACCACTAAGGCTGATGCCGGCAATACTGGGACTGTCATAACGTAATCCATCTTTGCGACCACCATCAAGATGGTCAAAAACATCACCCACGGCAATGGCTGAATAGGCGTCGCCAGTGGTATTGTAAAAGAGGAAGTCTGAGCCTTGAGCTTTCATGTGGGAGTTACCAGCAATCTTGGTGCCGGAGAGATCAATCTCAGCAATACTGTCAGCTGCAGTGGAGCCATGGCCCAAGGTTACTTTTCCAGCAGATTTAGACTTAAGGTATACCTTGGTTTGACGCTTTTTGAAGCTGCCGGCATGACTCTGGTTGTCCATGTTTACATCGTTATAGGCGTTGGTTTGGTACTCTCCCTCAAACTGGGCACCAGCAGAGAACTCTGCGTTGAGTGTGGCCTTGGCCTTGATGCCAAAGCGGGTGCTGGATATGTCGTTGTCTACAAAGAAAACGTCATCCTTTTTACCGTCGTCAGCAAAAAGGATAGCCTTGTTGACCTGACCATAGAGGGTTACATCCATATTTTTAGCAGGGGAAACTACACCTGTTTTGCCTACGTGTTTTTCAAGGGCTGCCAGTCTATCCTCTACTGATTGGTCAGCAGCCTGGGCCTGGCTCACAACGAAAATACCAGCAATAAGGGCAATGGGGGGTAATACCTTTCTCATCTCGTAACACTCCTCTTTTTTCAAATAAATATGTTGATAAAGCAGCATGGCGAAGATGCCATGATGCGACAATTGTCATCAACATATTTGAGTTAAGTAAGGGAGATGCTAAGAAAAGATTAGGTTTCTGTTAAGGGTGAGAATGGAAACTAAGAAGGAGTGTCAGGTGGATGGCTTAGGGCATCTCGGTGAAATATGCCTTCACCAGGTCTTCGCCAAGTGTATCTAGTTTGGCTAAAAGTTCAGGGTTTTCGTCGATATTATTGATGCCGACGTTGGCAACGGTGGCATCTTGACCGTGAATCATCTTTATTCCTGACATCTGGCATTGGCCAGCATCACCGCAGCGTACACAGGGGACATTGCCAGGGATAGTCACCCCACCAATATAATTCATACCCTCTTCCATCATATAATGCTTTATGGCATCCAGGCCATTTTGGCTTGCTGGAGGCATGTTTGCGTTATCCTGGGGGATGGCAGAGGTGATAATGGCAGCACCTGGTTTTTGTGCCATGAGACCGTGGCGATGGCGCAGTGGATAGAGTCGTTCCAGAAATGTTTTAGTTCGACTGTCCAGGCTGGAATAGGGGGTGAAGCCAGCCACCACTAAGGCATCGGCTTTATACGCCATTTCAGCCAGCATAACACCTTCGTCATTCAACACACATTGGTTGGTCTCTATGCAACCTAAACAGGCATTACAATGCTCTATTGTATAGTCACTGAGCTTAATAAACTGGCTACGTTGCCCTGTGGCATCTAGTACACGTTGCAGGGCACGATCAGTATTGCTGTCTTTTATGGGGGAGCCGGATATACCAAGTATCTTCATGTTCGTTCCTCAAGCAGTTCCATAAGTTGTTCTCTGGCAAAGTCAATGGTTGGGTCCATTTCTAGGGCCAGTTCAAAATAGCGGATAGCCTCTTGTTGCTGATCAATTTTTCGGTAGTTAACCCCAAGGTTGGCATAGTCAATGGCAGAGGTGGGGGCCAGCTCAACGGCGCGTAGGAAACGTTCTATGGCCTTTTCATATAGCTCCTTCTTAAAATAACAGACACCGAGAATATTGTGGAAATCAGGGCGTTCATCATCAAAGGTTCTGCCTTTTTCAATGGCAGTAATGGCCTCGTCGTATAGGCCTAATGTCTTTAATGTGTCGCCGAGAAAAGAGTATATATAGGGAATATCCTCCTCTTCTGGTTGCAGAGTTAAGGCCTTATTAAGATGAATAAGAGCCTCTTGGTACACTCCTTGACTGATCAGATTCTTGGCCAGATAAAATTCCAGATAATAGGCCTCTGGTAACACCTCCTGCATCTGCATGAGGTGTAGGCCTTGTTGGCCTGGGTCATGAATACGTTCTGTGACCAACTTGGCAGCAAATAGGCCAACATTGGAGATGCGGGAGCGTTCTCTGAAATGACAGCCTGGTACAATGGTATAGCTGGCAGGAATCTGTAACTGCGGATGGCGGACATCCACCACATAGACATCCAAGTCCAATTTTGCTAGTGCCGCCACACAGTTTTCCACCTCTACCTTGAAATTGTCATTATCAAGATTAACCATGTCGCTGGTGGAGGTAGTCTTGCCAGGATTGGTGATATAATCCACTTCATCTAAAGATAAAGGCTTTGGCAGACCACTGGCTACGTAGTTAGATTTGGACTCAAAATCTCCAGCCAGCTGTGCGACCTCGGTAAGGGCACGGATGAGTGATTTTTCCGGGTGGGGGGTGGTGCCAGCTGTATAGACAATCTCACTGGTCTCCGGGAAGGTGGAGTGGTCTATGGCCATGGCCGCAATGGTTGGTATACCGGTATCCAGGGTGAAATCATTGGCATAGACCTCAATACCATGCTTACGAAACTTGGCCATTAACTCTTTACTTACCGGATCAGTGACAGCATCCAGATCAATGGCTGGAGTTTTGAGGCGGTTATAGGTAACCACGGCACAGACATGCCGTTCAACAATCTCGGAGAGGCCTTGTAATACAGCCTCTTCCATGGTGTTGCCGGCTGAGGGGCCGTTGAACTCATTGATGGCATAGAACCAGGAAAAAGGCAGCAACACCTCACTGTCATCGGTAAGATTTTTGGCCCACACCCATTGAATGGGGATTTCGCTCATGAGCTTGGCTAATGTCTCAACGGATGTTTTCTCATCGTGTACTGATTGCAACCATTTTTCTAAAGGCAGAACAGGATACCCTTGGGAAATAACCTCATTATAGGTGGCTTCTAAGAAATTTTTCGCATCCTTCATAAAGGAAAAGAAGCTAAACCGTTCAGCCAGTTCCATACAGGCACTGGCCCGAGATTGTTCCGGGGTAGAGCCCTTGCCCATCTGTTTCTTATTGCCAATAATATGCTCGGCGTCCTTGCCGCAGACACTGAAATAAACCGGAATATCCAGGCGCCCGGTGTCAATGCGTTTTACCTCTTTAAGAACATCAAGCTTGGCTTCTTTGAGACGCTCCTTGAAACGGGTAACGGTTTCTTCAGGGCTACAGACCTTGTCTTGGTCATAGGTATAATGTTTGAGGCAGTCTTGCAGGGAGATTATTTTTTTTTGCATAGGAGATATAAAGAAAGTTATCAGTTTCTAGTTGTCCGTTTCCAGTTGTAAGGATGTTTCTAATCCAGATAACTCCTTCAACTGAAAACTAGAAACGGACAACAGGAAACTGCCTTTTAACGCAAAGCGGGATTAAAATAACCAAATTGAAGTTCAGGGAAGCGGCGTTGTAGTTGGTGTAACCAGGTGCGGATGCCCATGGGCTTTTCTTCGGCCGGGTGTTGCACCACCTCAAAATACCAGTCTGGATCCATATTTAGATTGCGAAGTTGGACCAGGTCAGGCCGGTAGAGGTCAATAAGGTCACACAAAGCCATAAATTCATCGGGATCATCACTAAAGCCAGGCAGGACAAAATAGTTGAGGGAGACAAAACGATTTGCCTTGCGCATGGCCAGGATTGATTCTTTAACATTATTAAAATTAAAGCCTTGGGGTTTGTAGTACAGGGTATGGCAGCCCTTGCGCGCCGAATTCATAGAGACGCGGATGGAGTCAAGGCCCGCAGCAATGAGTTCCTCAACCGCACCAGGCAGACTGCAGTTGGAATTTAGATTGATTGTACCTTTTTCGGTCTGTTTACGGATGAGGCGAATGGCTTGGGTAATGGTATCGACCTGAAGCAGTGGTTCCCCTTCGCAGCCCTGACCAAAACTGACAATGCCGTGTGGTTCCCTTTTTAAATGATTGATAGCTACCTCAGCAATTTCCTGGGGAGAAGGGACAAATTTCATCCTTTCCTGGGTGGATGGGCAGCAGCCTGATGGTTGCAGAGATATGCAGCCAACGCAGCGCGCATTACAGACCGGTGAGCATGGTAAGGGTGCTTCGTGACGACCAAGAAAAAGGTTCTTGGCCGCAGGACAACCATAGGTGAGACAACATTTGCCAAGATGCTGGATGAGGCGATTATTTTTGTATTTTTTAAGCTGTTTTTTAGTGCGTTTTTTTATTTTTTGCGGGGCAATGTCCTCAAAATCCTGGCGTTCATCAGCATCACTGCGAAAACCACAGACCCAATAACGACCATCGAGCCAGCCCACAGCAGCATAGGCAAAGAGGGGGAGATGGGATGGATTTGTGCTGTTTTTTTCAAAGGCTGCTGAAAAGGTGGCAGTATGAGCAGGTGCCATGAAGGCTGCCACAGCCTGTAATCCTTGCTGCGGATCAAAGGGATTTTGGTCTACCAGGGCTGGTTCATTACTGCTTGGGTCAATGCCAATGGGCATGCGATCCGGCAGCACAAAGATTTCACTGCCCTCAGGTAGAGGAATAATGTCGGTCAGTTCTGGTTTGAAAAACCAGCGCCCAGCTCGGCCTGCCATATGGAGATCGGGCAGATCCATAATTTCACCCTTGGCATTAGCAAAGACCAGGTAGGGCAGGGTCGGTGGATGAATATTTTCGATGTCAGGTGTCAACATAGCTGCAACTTAAAAAAGGATGGGGGAAATTCCCCCACCCTTTTCAGATGTGTGATAAATGTACGGTTACCTAGAAAGAACTTAGTGATAATACGGTCAGTCTCAATACTGACTCCTGTCTTCTGGATTATAAATTCTGTATTCCAGTACTTATAATTCCGGACGAATATGATCAAGTATGGAGTCAACCGCAAGATAGATTGACTGCTCATCACCGAAAATATCGATAATTTTTGCATGGTCAATGAGATCTTCGATGATGTGCTGGGTGATAAAGAGACTCATCCAGTTTGGATCAGGGGCGAGTTGGCGTAAAGGAGCAATTTTGAAGTTGATATCAAACTCATCCATATCACGCATTTTTTCAAACAGCGAGCTGAAGTGATCGCGAATATCACTCTCAGAGGTCGTCTCAATGACATGGGAGTCGAGAAGACGCTGCACCAGGCGCAGAGATAGTTCACCTGAATGTTTTTGGGCGGTCTTCATCATCATGAATCGTTCGCGATCCCGTTTCCGATCAATGGAACGAACAGCCTTGTTCCCTGCACCATAGGGATTGTGGGCATAGTTTCCCATTTTACATTACTCCTTTTATAGTACTGTCCAATGCTGCTGACGTATGTTGTCAACTTGTAGCATGGGGTTATTTTTTATAAATCCTAAGAAAGGAAACATATTTACTCGGAGTTAGCAAAATGAGCCATAAAAACCTGCAAAGAAGGTGAAAAAATTGCAACAGATAGCTTAGGGCTTAATATAGGCAAAATCATCATTTTGCAGATCAATCAGGGCTGTAATGCCAGCTGGAATGATTTCACATTCCTCTATAAGATTGTCTGGGCTGACCTCGAATTTTTTCAAGGCATTACGACAGGCCTGAAAGCGTACGCCTTGATCTTTCAGATCCTTAATCCTTTCCAGATAGGGAAGACAATCATCCCACGCCACCATACTGACAGCTGGGCCATTAAAAAGAATAATAATATCATGCTCATGTTCGGTGATGTCTAGCAGGAGATTAGTGACGTTATTAAGGCCCTGGTTCATCGAAAATTCTTCTTTAGCATTTATATGAAAAACAGCTTTGTAAAGCATGTGGAAACACTCCTTATGGTGTTTTTGCAGGGTCAAATTTGGCTAAGTAACGGTAGAAGGTGGCGCGGGAAACTCCCAGTAATTTGGCAGCCTCTTGGCGATTATTGTCGGTTTTACTCAAGGCAGCAAGGATACTTTGCTCATCAATACTTCCCCCCTTAATAGCTCCACCATTTTGTAGGGCAATTTGTTCTTGTGGCAGCACATTCTGAGACAGGTTAGGGGGTAGGTGATGTGCCTCTATTTCTTTGCCGTGGCAGAGAACCGTGGCAAAATGAATAGCATTTTGTAATTCCCTGGCATTTCCTGGCCAGTGATAGCTGCTTAGTACCTCTAACGCCTGTTCTGATAATGTAATATCATGGGCCTGCCCTTCCTGTTTCTGGATCTGTTGCACAAAGTGGTGCACCAGCAGTGGGATGTCGCTACGGCGTTTTCGTAAGGGGGGTAGGTTAATGGGCACTACGCAGAGGCGGTAGTAAAGATCCTCACGGAAGCGCCCTGCTTCCGTTTCTTGTAAAAGTTCTTTGTTGGTGGCAGATATGATGCGAACATCTACCTGTATGGTCCGTTCACCACCCAACCTTTGTAGGGTTCCTTCCTGGATAACACGGAGGAGTTTTACCTGCATGGCTAGCGATATTTCCCCAATTTCGTCAAGGAAGAGGGTGCCGCCATCTGCCTGCTCAAAGAGGCCCTTTCTGGTGCGGATAGCACCAGTAAAGGCTCCTTTTTCATGACCGAAAAGTTCACTTTCCAAGAGATGTTCAGGCAGGGCACCGCAATTAATGGGGAGGTATGTTTTGTTACTTCGTTGGCTGATACTGTGAATTGAATGTGCTACCAATTCCTTACCTGATCCAGATTCTCCTTGGATAAGTACAGGGGCAGCATAGTTTGCCAGGTCATGGATGAGGCGAAATACCTGCTGCATGCTGGCATGATTGCCAATGAAACCTGGAAGGGAAATATTTTTTTCGTTAGCAACTGGCGTTACTGTTTTTACAGAGGGGGAAGCTATGTTTTTCTTTGTTTCTTTTGTGTCAGTATGGGCCATGAGAATGAGGCCAATGTTGATTCCCGTGCTGTCAAAGGTGGCGGTCAGGTTGAAGAAAGACGGGGTGCCATTGCTAGCGGTAAGGGGAATACGTGCCTGTTGGCCGTTATTGGCCAAGGCCAGTTCCTCTTGCATTGTTGTATTGCTAATCTCCTGCTGGAGAAGAAAGACGTTAAGGGGTTTGCCAATTGCTTCTGTAACAGGGATGGCAAAGAATTCAGCGGCCTTACTATTATAATAGCGAATAATTTGTTGTGTATCTGTGGCCAAAATGGCCTGATCTGCTGCATGGTTGATAATGGCCTCGATCATCATTTTTTTTTCGATGATCTCGCTGGCCTGTTCCTTGAGTAGCAGGTTGAGTCGTTGCAGGGAGTGTTGTTTTTCCTCAAGTTTTACCAGGAGGCGATGGGTCTTTAACGAGGTAATAAGGGCTGAGGAGAGCTTTTGGGCGGTTAACTCGCTCTTGGTTTTGTAATCACTTATGTCATAGGCCTGGGCCACAGAAAGTTCTGGGGCAGAACCTGGGTGGCCAGTGCGTAGAATGATGCGCACGGTTTCATCTTGAATGACATCTCTGATCTGTTCGACCACCTTCAAACCCGCATCTTGACTCTCCATGACCACATCAAGAAGGATCAGGCAGGTGTCACGGTTTTGTTGAAACAGCTGCAGGGCTTCTGCTCCGC
>JAOZSN010000157.1 GCA_029939635.1 Deltaproteobacteria bacterium | reverse complement strand
ACTAGCCAGTTCATCCCTTGTCAGCTATGCCGTTGAACCACTCTCTACCACCCGCCCAAAAATCACCCTTTCCCTGAGTGAAAAAAATCAAAAAAAAGCTACAAGCACCTCGCTCAACCTCAACGAGATCAGAACAAAACTCATTTATTTGAGGTTAAGTGGTTCTCAAGGAAACTCACTTTAAGACAAGTCAATCCTAGAGGTTAAGAGCAAGGCATTATCTATGTGAAGCAAGCCATACATGTTTTTTAAGAAACAACCAAAGCACTAAAGAAAACAGACCACTGCATGTGGCAAGTATTGCCATATAATTAATCTTATTGGGCCACTCAAGGGATACAACAAGCATGGCCAGTGCCCCACACAAAAAGTACGAAAAAACCATGGTTGAGGAAGCCGTGCCAGCATCTTGCCTTACCTGCTCAAGGGCAAGATTATTTGATGGCGGACGGCTAAGTCCAAGGGAAAAAGTAATGAGCCCCATGGGCAAGGCAAATTGCCAGGAGCCGTCCCACAACCCTAGCAACATAAGCAGCCCACCAAGGGCCACCCCGGTGTATCCTGCCGTTACCATGCGCAGCGTGCCAATCTTCTTGCCAAACCGCATACAGGTCATGGAGCCAGCCATAAAACAGCAGGCATTAGCTCCGAAAAAGAGCGCAAAAAGGGTCTCCTTCATCTGAAATGTAGTGATATAAATGGACGAAGAACCGGCAATAAAGGAAAAAAGAGGTAGGGCAGTAACAGCATTACAGGCCACAATCCCCATCAAACGATAATTGGCCAGAATCCTGCCATAACTCTGCAAGAGTAGAGAAGCAGGCTCTGCCTTTTTTCCTGGGTGAGATTCTGGAGTCATCATAACTCCCAGGAGAGCAACTCCACCCAGTACTCCTTGGCAAATAAAAATCCAGGCCCAGGATGAATATTGCAGAATAATGCTGCCAAGCAGTGGTGAAACCATGGGAGCAATAGCCATTATGACAGAAACCTGACTTAAAACCCTTTCCCGTACCCCACTCTCTAGCCTGTCCCTTGCCATGGCCATGGATATGGAAGATGCTGCCCCAGCCCCCATTCCCTGCAGAACCCTGGCACCGATAAGCATGGAGATAGTTCCTGAAAACGCACAAAGGAGGCTTGCCACGATAAAGAGCAACAAACCGAATATAAGAGGCGGCTTGCGACCAAAACGATCAGAAAGTGGCCCATAAATCAACAAGGAAATACAGTAGGTGACAAAGAACAGAACCAGAGTCAGGTTTACAATGGCTAAGGGACGATTCCAGACTTTCACTAAAAAGGGAATGGCAGGAAGGTACATATCCGTTGCCAAAGGAGGAAAGGCTGTTAATAACGCCAGGAGAAGCACAAATTTTGTCATATTCATTACAACTCCTGACGTGTGAGATATTAACATTATCCTTACAGCAGAACAGGTCAGACCATGTGGGCACATTAACACTGCAAGATAGCCGTTAGTCAAACTCGTAGAGGGTAAATCCATGCTGCCTGAGAAGGGCAGCGGTGACACCAAGAATCTGCTGTACCCCGCAGGAGGGACTGCGTGCCTTAAGGCACATGCCAGCAATATGCTGCTCTTGACTTTGGGCAATCTCTAATACCTGCTGGGCACCTCGTCTGAACGGTTCAGAGACATCCTGACCAGCAACAACCGTTTCCACCGTCGCCTGTCCTGTCAGCACATCTGCACCAGTGCCACCTCTGATTTCTGCGGCAGGACGGGGGGTCGGCAGGCCGCCCAATTGTTCTGGGCAGAGAGGTATCCACACCTTGGCAGCCAAGAACGCCTGACATTTCTGCGACCCTTTCCGTTGACCATCATAACGGCTGCATAGCCCCATCAAACAGCTGGAAACAAGATATATTTTCAAGTCAGGACTGCTCATTTTAATAAAAAACCTGCCTTTCTATGGGTTTGCCTAAAATAAGGATTTACCTTTTTGCTAAAATTGGGTACTTTTTTTGATGGTAGTGGGGGCACTACAGTTTATAGAGTACATTAGATTGAATATAATCATAAATAAGTTTCTCCCTTTTTTGTAGAGTATCAACATGGCAGCAACCCTTCTTCAACAGCTTAACTATCAAGAGAGAAAAAAGATTGTTATCTTTTCCCTCGCCACTATCAGCCTGCTTCTTGCCTGGCTTATCTTTTCACCCACCGGTGGCCTGAAATTCTTCTCTGTCAACCAGGAACTCACCTCTATTGAGCAGGACAATGCTAGTTTGCGCCAGGAGAACGAGGTGCTTCGCCAGGAAATCCATCGCCTCAAAACAGACTCTGATTACCTTGAACAGGTGGCTCGTGAACGTGGTCTGCTCAAGCGCGATGAAATGGTTTTTGTCTTTAAATAGATGGGCGGCGCAGGAAAAACAGCTCCGCAACAGAAATCAGCCCAACTCTTCCAAATCAGCTAAAATCCAGTCTACGGCCTCGCCTAGGTCATCAGCGCTAAAATGAGGCTGAATCTCCTGCTGAGGACCGATATATTTTTCATCACCACGCCCATAGCCACTGCGAACCAAAATGCCCTTGGCCTGACAGTTAGCGGCGGCCTTCAAATCTGACCAGCGATCTCCCACCACGTAAGAGCGCCCAAGATCCAACTGTAAATCTCGGGAGGCCTGTAGAAGTAAGCCAGGTTTAGGTTTGCGGCAATCACAGTCCAGGCGATACTTCTCCTCCTTGGCCTCAGGATGGTGAGGACAGATATAGATACCATCCACATAGGCGCCTTGCTCAATAAGCTCCGCCTCCATCTTGGCGTGAACCTCGCTAATCAACTCAGGAGGGAAATAGCCACGTGCCAAACCAGATTGATTGGTTATCACCACCACCGGTACCCCAGCCTGATTAAGGCGTAAAATAGCCGCAGCAGCCCCAGGCAACATAACAAAACGATCAATATGGTTGATGTAGCCCATCTGCTCATTGATGGTTCCATCTCGATCCAGAAACACAGCAGGTTTCATTTTCCTTTCCTCATTAGTATCGGATTAATTCTTGAAGATATGCTTGTCAAACAACCTTTCTTTGCAATAGAGTAACTATGCAACACCACACCCTTAGTCTTAACATCTAGCCAGGAGAAAGACATGTCACAACACACCATAAAATCCTCACTAACCATTACTGTTGCTCTCGGTCTGAGCCTCCTCATGATGACGGCCTGTACCAATCCACTGGCCGTCACCTTAACCCAGGTTCCCAATGCGCCAATCAATCTCCACCCCATTGCAGTCAATGATCTTATTGAGTTGCAAGAAAAGCCCAGCCCACTCTCCTACAAAAAGGTAGCAAAAGCATCTATTCGCCTGTTCAATGGCCAGGAGTCTCAAGCCATGGCAGCAGTCAAGAAGAGACTGGGTAACGGTGGGAGCACCCATATCTATTTTGGCCCCAATCCAGTGGAGGCAATGAATGGCCAAGATACCTTTTATCTGCCCCTGGGTGACAGTAGTTTTTCCATGAATGCCAACACCTCAAGTCGCAGGCTCATTGGCTATGGCTATGTCAGGAAATAACTCTGTTATTTCTGGCGGCGGGATGGATAGATGACCAGCAGTCCAGCCTGTTTCCATTCATCCAGTCCGCCCCGCATATTGTAGATATGAGTGAAACCATTGCGAACCATGAGCTGGCCAGCGGCATAGCTGCGTCCCCCAACGGCACAAACCACCAGGATTGGCGTATCGTGGCCCAGTGGGATCTTATCATTAAAGATAGATCGCAAAGATGTCTGCTGAGAACCCTCTATAGCTCCGTGGTCAATGATTTCCCGTGCAGTACGTGTATCTAGGATATGGAAGCCCTGTCCTGTTCTAAAAGCAGATCCTGAGCCACTGTCGCCTCCTGCTTACTTGTCAGATAGGGTCGCGGAACAGCTGGCCAAGAATAAACAAATAAGGGAAAAAACTTTTATAAAGTGCATCTCAACTTTCACGTTAAGTGCCTATAATAAGGTATGCCAAGGTCACTCACGGGGAGTTGATAGCTTAATCAGCCCCGATATAGACCCCATTTTTACTCAGAGTGCAAGCAGCAATCTAGGAGTTCACCATGGCCTGCAAACCAGCAGCAACCCTGGACAACATAAATCCAACTCTACTACTGACAAAGGGGAAGTTTGATAGCAAAGGTGGTAGTACTACCCAGGGAACGAACTTCAAGCTGACCATGGTTTTTTTCAACGAACCGTGAAACAATATTAAGGCCTCGGCCATGGGAGTTACCGCTTTTAAGTCTGGCAATTTCCTCATCCGGCATGGCTCCAGAATTTTCGATGGTTAAACAGGCCATATCCCCACAGCGCCCACAATGCAAAGCAATAAAGCCCCCCTGAGAAGGAATGGCCTTGGTGGCATTATGGAGCAGATTATCCAACACCCGTTCCAAGCCGTACCGAGTACAACGCACCATAATATCCTGCTCACATTCTGGGGAGCGTACCTCAATGGGACAATTTTTAGCCTCAGAAATGGCATAACTGTTGAGCATATACCTCTCACTAGCCAATATCCCTAAGGCAAGTTCTTCCTCCCTCCCTTCCCCTGTCATGGTAAGGGCTAAATCCTGTAAACGTGCTGTCTCCCGCGCCACCACATCAAGATATTTTATAAGCCGAGGCCGCATGGTCTCCAAATCATCACAATCCAACATCTTACGAGCTCGCGCAGCCAAACCAGCCACAGCAACAGCTGGATTTTTAAAATCGTGGAGCATATCTCCCAAAAATTCCAGGCGAACCGCCTTCATGATCTCTTTACCAAAGAACGTGAGCAATTCAATCTCATCCTCAGTAAAATATTGCCGTTGTTGGGTAGCAAAAAAAACGAGAATGTGACGCGTCTCTGTTGCTGCCCGTAGAGGAACAAGGAGGACAGAATTAATATCCTGCTCCTGCGTAAATTTGCGCAGCCCACCACTGAGCAGCTCACTCCTCACAGGATCCTTAATAAGCACGTAGGATGAATCAATACGTTCATGGGGCATGTCAGCATTCTCTTTAGAGCCATGCACCGTGGCCCAAAAATAATCATGATGATCCACAGTAAAGAGATAACCATCCTCATGATAGGCACTTCCGGCAGGATACGAAGCCTCTAAGTGGATATTCTTTTGGTCATCTGACAGGGTAAAAAGAGAACAGCTGTGTAAGGTGATAAGGCTATCAAGCTCAGGGAGGATGAGGTGAAAAAAATCTTTAAGCTTAACGCCTTCGCGGTTACTGAGCTTGATGAAAATCTTATCGGATATACGCTCCTTTTTGTCACCAAGGGCCTTCAAGGCCAGGATACGTTTCTTCACCATGACATAACTTACACGCCGGGCCAACATCTCAGCCCGCAAAACTTCCTGGCGGCTGAAGTGACGATTATTCTCACGAAAATAAATCTGTAAAGAACCAAGGATTTCACCGCTGGAGCCGACAAAACTTGGCATACGCAGGGGGACTGCCATTAGTGATTCAAAACCCTTTCTACAGGTCAGTTTCTTATCTTGAAAATGAGGATCAAGGGCAATACTTGGCAGCAAGATACTCTTATTTTCTGATACGACCCTTCCAGCTATAGATTCATTCACCGGCAGGGCCGGAGACCAGTTAAGTTCTTTTAGTCCAGCAGCCCCATAATTAAGCATCTTAAACGATTTGGGGTCAAAAAGACGAATGGAAGCTGCAGCTGCACCCAAATCATCCATGATATGTTGAGCAGCTGTCTCTAAAATTGTACGTCTGCTTAAGGCCGGATCAATGGACAGAATGTCTTCAGATTGGCGGATAATTTGCTCCAAAAAATCCGCTAAAAAATCACCCTCTAGCAGGACAAACAACCTCTCCTTATCTTCATTAGACAAAGAAATGTGGCGAAACCAATCATTATTTTCCAGGAATGCACGAAGCCGTTCCGGCATGGGGGTTACCACCTGTAACGGAAATTTCTAGTGAAAATTCTTTCTGCAGCATTAGTACCCCGGAGCAAACAATGTTGCTCCGGGGCACCAGACGATAGACATACCTATTACTTTAAAGTGTTTCTCCGGTAAACTCAAGGGTGGGCATGTAAAACATGCATTACATCATTCCAGAGAAGAATTTCTTTCTCGAACAGCTAGATCAATCTGATGAATGGCCTGCACACCTCCTGACTCATGCAGAAAGATACCAGCAGAACGCATTTGCCCCTGCACCTGAGCACTATCATCATGACGCTGCAGGCCAGTTGCCACATTATCCAAACCAATGGCACCAACATCACTGTCTAGCAATGAAGCCATATAAACTTCACCGTCATCATCCCAACTCCAGATGGAAAGATCACTGAAAATCACGTCATTCTCATCGATCCAGCTATTGCCGTCCAGATCATACTCGGCTAATTCAAGAAAACCGTTCCCGCTGCTTGCCCCGAAAAGCTCGGAGCCATCATTAATCAGGCCATCACCATTTATATCATAGGCCAGGAAGCCAGAGCCCTGCTGTAAACTGGAAAAGGACTGAGCAGTT
>JAOZSN010000032.1:2884-22380 GCA_029939635.1 Deltaproteobacteria bacterium | reverse complement strand
GGGACAAATTTCTACGCCTAAAACCGACTTAGCACCAAGCCGAGCAGCAACCAGAGACAATATCCCCGTACCACAACCTACATCTAACACTTTGGATGGCAGAGGCTCTCGCTCTACCATGGCCTCAATCATCAAACGGGTACTGGGGTGTTTACCCGTTCCAAAGGCATGGCCAGCCTCTAGGAGTATTGTTTTTCCCGAGGCTTCACCCTCGCTGGCAAACGAAAAACAACCAATTTTCGGCGACGATTTTTCTCCTGTGGTCATACGAGTTTGTATAACCTCTAACTCTGGGTATAAGGAAAGGAAAGTCTCAAGCCTGGCCAACAGCAAATCTATAGTTGTTTCAGGCAAAGATATAACAAATAATTCATAGCCATCGCCCTTAACTTGCCAGTGTACCTTACAACTTACCTTAGCAAAATAAGCTCTGCAATGTTGACATAACTCTTCGCTAGGCGAAAAAATATCTACTACCAGATAGGCAGGTGAACAAGCTGGGACATACTCACAAAAACTCATTTGTATTCACTTAAAAGCTGATGGTCGTGCAAAAAAACTAAAATTGGCTCTTAGGAAAGCTCAGCTGTTTGAATTTTCACAAGGTCATCAATATCCATACACTGCTTCATCATGCCTGAACACAACCTTCCTGAAAAAACGAACCATCCTTTCTCGCCGCCCCATCATCTTCAATTGTTCTGGCACAAGATCACTGGTGGTAAGGCTGGTTATGGCCATTTTATATTCAATATGGGCAGCGTGACGGTTATCAAGATACCAGGCATAGGTGAGACCCAGCAGTAAGCCAGGGGGAGTGAAACCTTCATGACCATTTATAAGGCGGGTATATAAAAGCCCTGCATCATCTACCTTAACCATCCGCACTAATTGCAAATATTCTGCCAACTCAACTTCACTAAAAAAACAATTTCTCTCTTGAACAGGGCGAAGATGAAGGCGGTACATCTTACCAACCTCCTGGTCACCATTGGCCACAGGTAACAATTCACGCTGAGAGGCATAGTTACCAAGTAGAGCCTGGCCTAAAGGTATAAGCAGTGATGCCTCCCGGCGCTTTAGGTCAAAAAAAGCATCCTCTCGGATTTTAATCTCCCCATCATCAGGGTCATAAAACGAGAAAACATTATCCCACTGCTGACAACGGTGCCAATCTGCCTTCTTAACCAGAGTTACCCCTTTAATATTTCCCAAATGTTCAGGCAAAATATCCCAATGGGTCCAGAGAATATCCTGTAGAGCCTGACGAACCATCGACTGCATAGGAATATCTAGCAAGGGCTGGAAACAACGCATACGTGCGGCCGGAGTTAAACGCTGCCTGCTTATAAGCGGAAGATTATTGTCCCATTTAGCCTCGAGTTGCAAGGGTTCCAGACGCTGGGTCTGGTGATGTACAGACCAGATAGCCTTCACAGCCTGCGCCAGGGCAGCCTGACCGTGATGCACCTTGCGAATAGCTAGGGAAGCATCAGAAAATATTTTTGCCTCAATGGGAGTCAGGCCAATATTCCACACCTCACCACGGTCAAGGAGGATGGGCATTTTATCCTCCAAGGCATAATTTTGCAGAATGGAACCGGGAATATCACGCAAACCCAAGAGTAGTACCTGGGCAAATATATCCTTGATGCCACCTGGAATATTACGGTTATAAGCCTTGATCAAATCAGAAACATGGAATTTACGATGGGCATCATTCCAAACAAGATCAGTCTCACCCTTTTGAATCCACAGATTAGCCACCAGAATCTTCAGTGCCTTGCTGTTAAATCGTACAGCCTCCGCTATGCCAGGAATCTGCAGAATAGGGATAATTGAGGTATAGAGACTACCAGGGGCAAAGAGAATAATATCAGCCTGGGTAATGGCAGTCAAAGTCTGCTCAGGAACCAAGGGATCATCAGCAAACTCAACAAATACCCGACGAATTGGTGAATTACGATACCCACCATCGGATTTGTTTTCGCCAGCAACCAACACACCGTTGGCATAGAGAATATTGAGATGTGCTGGGGTTACAGTACAGGGCAGCACCGCCCCTTTACCAGCGCCAATAATATCACCAAGCCAATGCAATCCGGCCAGGATGGCTCGCTCATCAGGATCTTTATCATCTTCCTTATGACGATAAATGGCGGCAGCCAAGAGCAGATTCCCCAAACAATGGGGACGTTGCATGGCCCGAGATAACTCAGCATCAGAAAAAATATATTCTAGCAATTCACTCAACTCTACTGCCATATTAAGGGGTAGAGAAGAGGGGTCATTTTTGCAGTCTGCCAGAAGTTGCGCTACAGAGAGAGGAGGCTGTTCATAGCGAAAATTAAACAAGCTATGTAAAAAAGAGGCAACACGCTGTGCCCTGTCTTGACTTAAACTATAACGATCAACAAGGTTAACTAGCTGGATAGAGGAAAGCAGCACATGACGGAGATCACCAAGACTAATTAAAGGGAGGTCTTTAAGTAACTCACCAGTGGAACCGCCATCATCAGTAACGCAAACTATCGACTTGGCACGTGGAAATATCTCCTTTAGCCCAGAGAAAGGGTCATTAGGCCAGGCAGACTGACGGCTATCGCCACCCAATATATTGGACAACCCAGACCCACCACCCAAAACAATCACTTTCAGGTCAGAGGTGTCCTTGCCCTGTAACTCCTCTCTGGCCTGCTGAAGAATGGTGGACATGGAGGGGGGGCAGGTTGGCACCCCGGAGAGAAGCAGCTCAATAAGCTTTTCCACCACAGTACGACCAGGTAAAAGGTCAATGGGCTGGAAACGGGCATCAACTGCCTTTGCTAAGGATTCAGAAAGAGGGGAATCGGTCATAAGATAGGTGTCAATTGCGAGTTATCAGTTATCAGTTGCAGGTCTTTGAAGCGTAAATCTGGCAACTGATAACTGGCAACAAGAAATCTCTTACAGTCCAGTGGCCTCCATCTGGACATGTACTGCCTTTTCAGATTCATGCAGGGCTGTCTGCTCCTCATCGGTGAGCTTAAACTCCATAATTTTCTCTACACCTTCACTACCTATGACAACTGGCACACCAAGAAAACAGCCAGAGATACCAAACTCGCCCTCAAGATAAGCGGCACAGGGCAGGACACGTTTGGAGTCGGTCAAGACAGCCTCAGCCATCTCCACGGCTGCAAGGCCAGGGGTATAAAAGGCAGAACCAGTCTTAAGATGATTAACTATCTCAGCACCACCTGTTTGGGTTCTATGAACAATGGCGGCTAACTCATCATCACTAAGGAGATCAGACACCGGTACACCAGCCACATTGGCAAGACGAATAAGGGGCATCATCTTATCGCCATGGATACCCATGACCATGGCATTCACATCACGCGGGGCAACCCCAAGGGCCTGAGCCAGAAAGGTACGATAACGGGCAGAGTCAAGGACACCGGCCATACCAATAACACGATTTTTAGGAAAACCAGAAACCTTAAAGCCGGTATAGACCATGGCATCAATAGGATTAGTCACCACAATAAGCACGGCATCAGGGGAATATTTGGCCGCCTGCTCAGAACAAGATTTAACAATGGCCACATTCTTGGCCAAAAGATCATCACGGCTCATGCCAGGCTTCCGAGCCAGACCAGCAGTGATAATAACCACATCAGAATCAGCAGAATCAGCAAAATCATTGGAACCTGTCACCGAAAACGGAAAGCCATCAACAGGTCCGGCCTGGGACAAATCAAGAGCCTTACCCTGGGGAACCCCTTCAACCACATCTACCAAAACCACATCGGCAATACCACGGCTTGCGGCCCAATGAGCTGCAGTGGCTCCAACATTTCCAGCACCAATAATTGTTATTTTCTTACGCATTGTATTTCCTTTATTATTTAATAGTATTTTTCACCGCAAAGACGCAAAGGCGCAAAGATTACAAATTGTTTACAATTCTCTTTATGCCGTTTTTCATCAATGGGACATTAAAATTAAGCAACAAACCAAGTTTTAGATCTGTTAACTTGAGATAAGTTAACAGTTGTGCCTCATAAATAGGCAAAATTCTGTTCACTGCCTTCAACTCCAGAATCACTTTGTTCTCCAAAACAATATCTAAACAGTAACCACAATCCAACCTCACATCTTTATATGTTAAAGGCAACGAGACCTGCCTCACAAATTCCCTATTATTTACAGATAACTCATAACAGAGACACTCCTCGTATGCCGACTCCAGCAAACCAGGCCCGAGGGCTCGATGAACCTAAATGGCAGCACCAACAACAATACGAGAAACAGTATCCTCTTTGGCCATCAAATAAACCTTTGCGTCTTTGCGCCTTTGCGGTAAACAAAATTAACTTTATTCACCACACAATTCCTCAACCCGCTTAGCATCAGCCGGGGTGTCAACCTCAATGGAATCATGCTCAGTGAGTACTACCTTGATGCCATAGCCATATTCCAGGGCGCGGAGTTGTTCGAGCTTCTCAAAACGCTCCCATTCACCTTCAGGGAGGCCAACAAAGGTGAGTAAAAAACCCTTACGATAGGCGTAAAAACCTAAATGTTTATAATATGTAGGGGTCTGCGGTTCTTCGGGATTTCGCTGATGAGGGATTGAGGCCCGAGAAAAATAGAGGGCCATACCATGCCGATCAAAGACGGTCTTGACATGGTTAGGGTCGTCAATCTCCTCAGGGCGGATAATCTTATAAATCAAGGTGGACATGGGCAAGGCAGGATCATCAAGCAACGGTCGGGCCACCTGCTCGACGATATCTGAGGGAAAGAGAGGCTGATCACCCTGAATATTAACCACCACATCCTGCTCGCGAATGTTCATAATAGTCGCAGCTTCAGCCAAACGATCCGTACCAGAGACATGATCATCCCGGGTCAGAACCACTTCACCACCAAATCCACGCACAGCTTGAGCAATACGTTCATCATCAGTGGCCACCGCTACACGAGAGAGAAGAGGAGAGGCCATGGCACGTTCATAGACATGCTGAATCATTGGTTTACCGCAAATCACAGCCAAAGGTTTACCGCGAAAACGATTTGACTGATAACGAGCCGGGATAATGGCCACAACCTTGGTTTCAACTTGTTGATCTTTACTCATAATGTATTCTTTGTAATGGGAGCAGTTTCTGGTAAAAGAGGGTAATTAACGAATGAAACATATTACACTACAAATCACCCTTTGATAACCCCATTCTTCACCATGCGCCCCAAGAGAATTCCCCCTTCAGACCCAACCAAAAGCTCTTTGATCCTAAGTAGTACATCGAAAGGCCTGAGCCTTATTGATGCAAGCAACAAATCAGCAAAGGCGCTTGTTGTCGATTTTTGTTCAGACCAGAGCAAATGGCGACGCACCAAAGGCCGCAAGGATGAATTATTGGTCCGCGCCCTTGGCCTGAAAAAAAGAAAAAACCCGTTGATACTTGATGCCACAGCAGGGTTGGGCCGTGACAGTTTTATTATGGCATGTCTTGACTGTACGGTGCTGATGCTGGAACGATCCCCCACCATTGTTGCACTACTAAAAGACGGCCTACAACGTGGTGCTGAGCATGGTGAAATTAGCGATATTATTAGCCGCATGAATCTGCAGCAGGGCGACCTTCACACCTTTATACCGGAGAGCCATTTTGACATTATTTACCTGGATCCCATGTACCCACACCGTAGCAAAAGTGCCCTGGTAAAAAAAGAAATGCGCCTGCTGCGTCAGGTAGTGGGCGATGACATGGACGCAAATGGCCTGCTCAACAAAGCCATGCTACTCACCCCTGATCGCATTATTATTAAGCGCCCCAAAGGTGCCCCCTACCTTGACAACCAAACTCCACATCACGCCATCAAGGGTAAAAAAGGTCGTTTTGATATCTACCTATCGCCTTGGCAGCCTTGACTTTCAATCTTTTCACCGATGATCCTTGCCTTAAAAAATATTACGTCTTAGCCATTAGTAACCGATACGTGAAATAAATGGTCGCTAACAAGCAAGGAGACCCGCCATGATCGATGATATTGATAAACTTGGATTACAAGCAGAACTCGTCCATACCGTCTGCCAGCTCAACCATGGATCCTATGACAAAGAAAACCACCAGGCCGTAGATTACCTGGTCATCCCCATGGGGGAAGATCAAGGTAATGATACAACACATAGCGACGCCGAAATGGTCATCCCAATCTGCCACGAATGTGCCGAAGCGCTGCAGGGTGACGAATGGACATTGATCTACTGCCTGGATTGCGGCAAGAGCCACTGGGTTTTACGTGCCCTATCCCGCCTTAATTACAGACACCATATCATCTGGATAAAGGGCTGTCCTGAATGTGGTAGCGAATTTCGTGGTGTGTATTTCAGCGATGAAGACGAAATTGTCTGGGATCTGGCTATTCACAAGAAGGTGGCGTGAAAAAACGAACCGCAAAATGTCGAAGGGTGCTACCTTTCTCCATAAAGATAACATCCTCCCTTCATCATTAGACATTCAATATTCGATATTCTACGGTTCTCTGTTAATACCCTGCTGCCTCTTCCAACGCCGCCACCATCTCTGCCAATCTCTCGGCCGACAGATTAACCGGCACCTGATAGACGAGAAGACGATCCATCAGCGCGGCAGACTGTGGCAAGGCCTTGGGATCATACACCACCCGCCGTTTACCATCTACGGCAAAAGGCCACTCTGATTTGGCCAGGGTTTTACCCGCCAGAAGATGCTCCCAGGCTGGATAAAAATGCCAGGTATTCTCACCAAAGGCGATGGCACCAGCGTTATTGTCACGCAGAATAGTATTTACCTTTTCAGCAGCATCTTTAGTGGGCAGGAAAAAAGCAAAAAAGGAGGCGCTATCACCATCCTCATCCAGAATGGTTCGGAAGGTAACACCCGGAATCTTAGCCGCGACATCCTTCAAGGCCCTCTTATTCTTCTGGTGGCTGGCAACAATACCATCAAGCTTAGCCAACTGGGCAAGACCAATGGCACCTTGAATCTCCATCATTCGGTAATTAAAGCCGATAAAACTACGGCCCTCCCCTCCCCGACCACCCGGATTAACGGCATGATCATGGCCATGATCATGATACTCACTCATATTGCGCCAGAGTTGTTCATCCTCAGTTATAATCATGCCACCCTCACCAGTGGTGATGGTCTTCACAGCATCAAAGGAAAAGGTACCACAGGTACCAAAACTTCCCAAGGCCTTGCCGTTCAACTTGGCACCAGGGGCCTGGGCTGTGTCTTCCAAGACAGGGATATTATGTTTTTCACTAATGGCAACAATCTCCTCAATACGAGCCGGAGCACCAAGCATATGAACTGGAATAATCAGCTTTGTTTTGTCTGTAATCTTTTTTTCCAGGTCAGCGGGATCCATATTAAGGGTCTCATCAACCTCAGTAAAGACAGGTACGGCCCCAACATCAAAAATAGCCTCCCAGGTAGCGACAAAGGTAAAACCCTGAGTAATCACCTCATCCCCTGGGCCGATGCCCATGGCAGCCATGGCTACCTTTAAGGCAGCCGTACCAGAGGTAACGGCCTGACCAAAAGCACTGCCACAATAAGAGGAAAATTTCTCCTCAAACTCCCGAACCTTATAGACATCCTTGCGCTGCTCGCCAAACTCATAGCGAAAGAGTACTCCGGTATCGAGCACATCCATAATTTCCTTCTTCTCTTCTTCACCAAAAACCTCAAAACCAGGCATATTTTTTCTCCAACATATTTTTTAAATAAAAGTTCTACCCTACCAGCCTTTATGAGCTACTTCATAAATACGGATCACATCTTCAAGGGATGGTTTGCGGGGATTATTTTCAACAGGTCTAGTCACAGTCAAGGCTATCTTGGCCATTTCAGGAATGGCATCAAAGGGAATCTCAAGTTCAGCAAGAGATCCTGGGATATCTACATCATTATTCATGGTATAGACAGCCTCAACAGCGGTATTAGCAGCCTCGCGTAAACTCATCTCAGCAACATCAAAACCCATAATGTCTGCAACACGGGCATATTTATCAGGATCACCAATAATATTATAGTCAACAACAAAGGGCATGAGCACAGCATTGGCCAGACCATGAGGTATACCAAACATACCACCGAGAGGATAGGCCATGGCATGGATGAGGCCAACACCTGCAGTGGCCAAAGCCTTGCCACCCAGCAAGGAGCCAAGCAGCATGGCAGATCGTGCCGCAATATTATCACCATTGGCATAGGCAATAGGCAAATTACGGCTGATGAGTTCCATGGCCTCCAAGGCATACATATCAGAGATAGGATGGGACTGGGTGGAAGTAAAGGCCTCCATGGCATGAACAAAGGCATCAATGCCAGGTGCGGCAGTAACATGGGGCGGCAGGGTAACGGTCAATTCAGGATCAAGGATAGCAGCATCTGGGTAAAGAGGATCACCATTCATGCCACCCTTACTCTTGGTCTTCTCATTAATAAAGACAGCGGTAAATGTTACCTCAGCACCAGTGCCAGCCGTGGTGGGCACCATAATCTTAGGCACACCAGGCTTGCTGATCAGTCCTAGTCCAAGATAATCCTCGGCCTTGCCACCATTAGTCAACAAAATAGCAATGGCCTTGGCAACATCCATGGCTGAACCACCACCAACCCCAACAACACAGTCACAGCCGTCCTTGCGGGCAAGATCATGGCCTTCATCAGCCAGCAACAAGCCTGGTTCAGGGTCAACATGATCAAAAACAGTATAAGGCAAACTTGCTTTGTCTAGCGGGGCAGTAATTCTATCAAGCAGACCAACGGCCTTGAGATTAGGATCAACAACGAGCAGAGCCTTGCTTCCCTTAAAATCTTTAACAACATCAGCAAGATCATTAACTGCACCAACACCAAAATGGATGCGAGTGGGCTGGGTCACTGTGAATTTTTTCGATGCAATCATCATGTTTTCCTTATATGTTAAATTTCTAGTATCTATTCAGCTGCACCCCATCTTCGCCCATTTCGACCTTCTCGAATAGCATTACTATGCTTCGAATGCCTAAATGAACAAATATGGGGCACATCTGAATAGATACATTAAGTGTTTTTTGTAATTTTCGTGCACACACTAAAATAGTTACAATTTCTATACTAAAATGACAAAATAGACGTACAAATGGAGAGAAAATGGCAGAGTACAGATTATCACGTTCTGAGAAAAAAAGAAGGGCTAAAAATATTGAAATGCTTGCCCTTGAGTTGATAGCTCTTTCACGGACAGATATAAAAAAATTGGCCTGTGATGACTTTATCAAAGGAGAAATTCTCACGGCCCAACCCCTGAAGGCAGGAGCACGGAAAAGACAGGTAAAATATCTGACCAAGCAGCTGCGCGAAGAGGATACCGACCCCCTTTTCAATTTTCTTGCCGAAAAAAAAGGCTCCCACCTCAAACAAACCCATTCTTTTCACGAATTAGAACGCTTCCGTGATGACATTATAGATGATGCCCTGCTGGCCAAGGAAAAGGCCTGGCGCGATCAACTCACCCCCGACGAAAATTGGCCATCCATCACCCTTGAGGAGATTGGCAACCGCTTCCCTAATATCGACATTGACACCATCCGCAAAGCTGCTACTGCCTTTGCTCGCAGCCATAAAAAAAGCCATAGTCGTGAGGTTTTTCGCATATTAAAGGCCGCTGCTGACCAGGAAGAATTGGCCAAAAAGGTAACCAAGTAACTTTAGGGTACCTTAAACAATTAGACATTTCGAAGTCTACGATATTTGTTCGAGGACAAGGTATCCTTTATAAAGACGAAACTTAGCCAAGGAACACACACCATGGACTATCGTAGTGGCTCAACAGGCCGTACACTTGTTATCCGTTTTGATCACGGAGACGATTTTCTCAACGGCCTTAAAGAGGTAATCATCAAAGAAAAGATCCGAAACGGTTGGTTCCACGTCATTGGCGGCATGGGTGAAGCAGATGTGGTTATTGGCCCTAAAAAACCTGTCATGCCGCCAGAGCCAATCTGGCAGGAGGTTCGAAGCCCCCGAGAGATGCTAGGCACCGGCTCCATCTACTGGGATGAGAACGAGGAACCTAAGATTCATCTGCACACAGCCCTTGGTGACCATGGTGAGTCCATGACCGTTTGTATGCGTGCCCAGACAAAAACATATCTCATCTTAGAGGTGTATCTTATTGAGATTATCGGTTTCACAGCCAGTCGACCTTGGTATGATAAGGGCGGCTTCAACCGCTTGACATTTTCCTAACTGTAACAAAACAACAGGATCAATCAAAAAAAATTTGACAAAGAAGCGCAGCATCCTCCATGATACTTTCATATCAGCTCAACAGCATCAATGATGCTATTACCAACTTATGAAAACGGAGGTATTCCCGTGGCCCGCAAGACAAAAAAGGCGTGCAAAACAAAGGGCGTCAAAAAGAAACTAACATCAACTGAATTTACCCTCTTGGCTCCTGATGCAGAGAAAGTTTTTCTCGCCGGAGACTTTAACGATTGGAATCCCAGCCAATATTCCATGCGTAAATTCAAAAACGGCACCTGCAAGAAAAAAATCATGCTCAAACCAGGGCGCTACGAATATCAATTTGTTGTAGATGGCACATGGTGGTCTGATCCACAAAATTCAGCCCGCAATTCCACCCCCTTTGGTTCTGAAAACTCAGTAATTAACATCAGTGACGAGGTATATATCTCGCAAAAATAACTAGTGCCTGTCCAGAAATGGCCCTTTTGCCCGATCTCTGCGTCACAGCAAAAATAAAAAATGCTCACATATCACTAATATGCTGCGCTTTTTAATTTTTGCTGTTCCTTGATCTCGAACAAAATGACCTATTTCTGGACAGACACTAACTAGCATAATATGCACGGGAATAAAAAAACCTCCAGCCCAAATTATGGGTTCTGGAGGTTTTTTTATACAACTGATAAGAAAGGTGGGAAATTTCCCTAGCTACTCATCATCCTCGCCATCAGAAACCTTCACAAGCTTATCACCTGCCTGCATGGCATCGCCAACAGAAGAAGAAATCTCAGCAACCACCCCAGCCACAGTGCTGGTTATTGGGGTCTGCATCTTCATCGCCTCAAGGATCACCAGCTTATCACCTTCCTCTACCTTCTGACCAACCTCAACCGACACCTCACAGACGTTAGCAGCAAAAGGGGCGCGATAATCACCTGCCTTAGCTAATACCTCAATTTCAGCTTTACTTAAGGTAACAACAGCTACAGCACCTGCAGCCTGCTCAGCAGCCATTTGGTATGAACGAGAATCATGATCAACATTCATATAAATGGTGGTCTCACCATCTTCATTAGCCTGGGAAGGACCTATCTCAATAACATGATCCTTACCCAGATGATCGGTAAATTTTATGCTTTCGCCTAGATCAAAACCACCAGTCTTTAAGAAGATTGAGGGTGGCAATACATACACCTTACCAAACTCCTCCTCAAATTTAAAAAATTCCACGGCATCGTTGGGATGCTGGAGATAGAGAACAAGCTGCTGCAGAGTAGGTTCCTTGCCCAAACGTTCGGTAAGAATTTCCTTTTCCTTATCGATATCCATATCCTCGATATCTTCCACACCGCCCTCATCTTCGAGAACCTGCTTCCAATCAGCACCCAAGACCTTTTCATAAATCCACTCAGGTGGATTATAGAACGGGAAGGGGCCATATTTACCGAGGAGCAAATTCCGCAAGTCACCAGAGGCATTACCATAGCGATCATCCTCTTCGCCCTGAACATTGCTCACAGCAGTGGTCCAGAGAATCTGAGAACCAGGTGTTACACTCCAGTAATTACCCAACTCCTTCTGCACCTTGGGTAACTCCTTATGGAGGATATCAGGCATCTTTTCAAGAAAGCCCCCTTTATCAGCTTGCTCCAGACTGGAGCCCATGGCTCCACCAGGCAATTTATGAATCTGTACGGTGGGCAAAAAGCCCTTAAACTGCGATTCAAACAGAGAGTAATGGGGGCGCTCATCACGGATAACATCGGAAGATGCGATAACGGCATCTTCATCAATGGTAACAGCCTCTTTACCATAATCACGTAAGGTATGAATTACAGACAGGATGGGTGGAGGGCCATAAAATCCTGTAAAGGCATGGTCGGCGGCATCAACAATTTCTGCCCCACTTAACACAGCCTCGGTGATACGACCAATATCATTACCATCGGTATTATGGCCATGGTAATGGATGACAAGATCAGGATATTTATCCTTAATTGAACTCACCAGAGAACCAATACGCTTAGGAGTACCCAAACCGCCATGGTTCTTGATACAAAGAATAATTTCATCACCAGTTACGTCCAAAATCTCGGCAACCTTGCTGACATAAAAATCATCGGTATGCTCAGGACCTGTGGAGAAACAGATACATGGCTCCAATATCTTACCGGCGTTCTGTACCTCTTCAAAAACAGCCTGCATATTGGGAATGTAATTCATAAAATCAAAAACACGCCACACATCAACATATTTGGCAAATTCCTTAACCGTAAAGCGGATAACATTCTGCGGATAGGGACGATAGCCAAAGAGATTTACACCACGACACAGGGTCTGAAACATGGTGTTGGGCATTGCCTCGCGCAACAGTTTCAACTTTAAGAAAGGGTCAACCTGTTTACGGAGGATATCCACATGCACCGAAGCACCACCGGTGATTTCCAGGGCAAAATAACCAGCCTTTTCCCTGGCCTCAGCTGCCATCAGGTCAGTGTGCAGTAAAATTCTGTTTTTAAAATCTGACTGAGAAAGATCGCGGGCGGTATTACAAACAAAATAGCCGTCAGCATCGCGAACTGTCTTCAAAACCTCGGTAATACTCATACCTTGAACGATACGGTTCATGGGGGGTGACTCCTTAATATTGTTACAACTTTTTTTCAGTCTTCTATCTTCTGCCTGCTCTCTTCTGCACCCTAAATGGCGTAGGTATTTTGCTTTTTATGATGAATTTCAGCAATCAGGTGAGCAAGCTTATTAACCTCGGAGTGATCATCGGAATAGTCGAAGAGCTCCGGATGTTTTTCAATATATGATGTATCAAAGTTACCGCTCTGAAATTCTGGTTCATCAACAATCTGCAGATAAAAGGGTATAGTGGTCTTAGGGCCGCTGATGGCAAAATTCTTCAGGCACCGGCGCATGCGATCTACAGTCTCATGCCAGGTATAGCCATGGACAGTCATCTTCACCAACAATGAGTCATACACCTCAGGGATGGTAAAACCTTGATAGACAAAACCATCAAGACGAACACCATAGCCGCCAGGTGAACGGTAGACAGAAACCATCTTGCCACCCTCAGGCATAAAGTCATTTTTGGGATCCTCGGCATTAATACGGACCTCAATGGCAAAACCACGGATCTGAACATCATCCTGACTAAAGAGGAGTTTCTTACCAAGGGCCAACTTGATCTGGGTTCGGACAATATCAATACCTGTCACCATCTCAGTTACGGTGTGCTCAACCTGAACCCTGGTGTTAATCTCCATGAAATAATAATTCCAATCGCTATCAACCAGGAACTCGACGGTACCGGCATTGGTGTAGTTGGCTGCCTGGGCTGCTTTAACAGCCGTGTCACAGATCTCATCCACCAATTTTTTATCTTCGATAAGAGACGGGGCAATCTCAACAAGCTTTTGATTACGGCGCTGAATAGAACAGTCCCGGGTGCCAAGATGAACCGTGGAGCCATGCTGATCAGCAATAATCTGTACCTCAACATGCTTAGGCTGCACAACAACCTTCTCTATATAGACTCGATCATCATTAAAGGCAGCCTTGGCCTCAGACCTGGCAATAGAATATTCTTCTTTAAGTTGCTCGTCACTTTCGACAAGACGAATGCCTCGTCCACCACCACCACAGGTAGCTTTAAGCATGATGGGATATTTATATTTGGCACCAAAGGCCAAGGCCTCCTGCAGGCCAGCATCGCCTTCAGGCAGGTTATCAGTACCCGGCACCATGGGAATACCTGCCTCAGCCATGATCTCACGGGCAATAACCTTATTTCCAAGTCTACTGATCACCTCAGCAGTGGGGCCAATGAAGATAATATCATTATCAGCACAGGCCTGGGCGAAATCAGGGTTCTCAGCGAGAAAACCATAACCAGGATGAATTGCATCAACATTGTGATTTTTTGCCGCTTTGATAACCTTATCAATATCAAGATAATCACAACGTGGCCCAGCCCCAATCCAGATTGCCTCATCAGCAATACGGATATGGCGGGCAGCAGTATCAGGAGTTTCATAAATACCCACGGCAGTATGACCAAGCTCCTGAATGGCACGGATAATACGGACAGCAATCTCACCGCGATTAGCTACCAAAATTTTCTTCTTCAAAAGAACACCTCGCTTCCTAGACATCTCTTTACGTTTATAGTCCAGCTGTTCCACAGAGATGAAACACCATTTCGGACACGGCAAGGGCATCAGACTTCAACCCAGATATTTAAGGCAAAACAGCTAATGAGCCTACCACAGATGTATCATTGCAGCAAGAGAAGTCGATCCAATTCCCCTCATAATTATCCCTCCAAACCGAGTTTCACCTGGATTTATCGAATGTTGTGAACTATTACCTTTTTCATAATAAATTTAAATCTCAACAGACGGGAAACAAAATGAAACTACGCAGCTGCGTTAAGCCAAACGGCACCTTTAGCTTTTGCGTTCATAAACCAAGCTATCCAGTAACGAACCTCAGACAAGGAACAGAAATAACCACCTTGGGAGTGGGTGATGATGGTTTGATTTCCAATGAAATAAACTTTCCAGACCATTCAATACAGGTTGACAGCAGTGACCCGGTCTACGAGATTGCCAACCCTTTCCCATTTAAAGGCGCTACATTCATTAATGGTCGCTGGGCCCAGCAACAGGCCACATCTCCCCTATCAGTCAACCTGCCATCTCCAGCTGATGTTTCATTCAGCCAAGCCCTTAACGACTCTGATGCAGACCAGACACGCACCATCATGCAACGCATGCCCACAAGCGTATTGCTTGCTCTGGCCACAACCTCCACTGACCCTAATGACCTCATCATTTTAGCCGAGATCTCCTGCGCCCTTTACAAAGACGAAAATGGGCAGATCATTGGTTTGCATTATGATGGAGACACAACCCAACATCGCGCCCAAATCCATAACCATGCCCTGTTTGAGGCAGTTGCTAACAACCCTGCCTTACCAGAACAATATAAACAGGCCATGGTACTGCGCCCTGGAGTCCAGGGAGGCAGTGAAATAATAGGAGACTTCCATGACTCTGCCAGTGGAGCCCATGTCTTTGAATATCTACGTCGCAACTCATATATACCCTGGGGCCATTATGCTGCTAACATGGCCAATGATACCATACGTTATTCCCTGCAGTCATTAACCCTGAATGATATGATTGGCATGCGCCATCTCTACTACCAACGCACCTATCAGCTCTTGGCCGCAGACCTTGGAATCAAAGGATTCCCAGAACGTCAACAGGCAAGTGCCACGCAATTAGAGATTCTCCGCCAGGCAATCCTGGCAAAAATGGCCACAGGCGCAAAACCAACCTTTACAGCCACCCTCTGGGGCTGGAATTACGGCTTTGACCTGGCAGCCAGCCAGTACCGCCTCAATGCCTCTCACCAGATGATCCACCAACAATACGCCATGATCCCAGCATCAGTTGACGATACATCCTGCTTTGCCTGTGGTGACCTTATTGCTGATTTCTGCTGCAACTACCTCCATGAAACAGGAAAACCATTCTTTGCCACTTACCTGCAGGCCATTGCCACAAACAAACGGCTTGATGGTGGCAATGGAGAGAGCAACCTTAGTATTTTTGAGGATGATAATGTTATGGCCTTTGTCCCCAAGGCACAGACCTCACAATGGGAGGTCCAGATCATAACAAAGAATGCGGTTGGCAATATTCTCGAAGCAGACAAAAGCTGCCGTGCCTCCCTGGACAAGGCCTTTTTTATTACAGTCAAGGCCCTGCATGGCCTGGGACTAAAAATGATGTGTACCATTGAATATAATAAACGCTTCACAGACCCAAGCCAGGATCAACGCCTCCTCTACAGCCTGTCACCCCGCCTGCCCCATTCACCAGGAGCATTTAGCGAGACGCAACAACGCTGGATTAACGGCCATTTCCCAGAAGATTTTGCCACGGCTTTACGCGCGAAAATACCGAAAGACAGTTAACAGGACGGTGTATTGACGAATCATCCCATTACGGTTAGTTTCTAGCCTTCAAAATTTATCAACACTCAACAAGTTAATACTATTATGACAACTAACGGTTATTACGGACAATGGGGCGGGGCCTTCATCCCAGAGGTTTTGTACGAGACATTTCAAGAGTTGAACAAAGCCTTTGAACAGGCCAAGGCAGATCCATCTTTTTGGCAAGAGTATCTTACCCTCATGCAGACCTACTCCTGCCGCCCCACCCCTCTCACCCATGCCGAAAACCTCAGCCGACATTTTGGAGGAGGACAGATCTTCGTTAAACGGGAAGACCTTAACCATACTGGCGCTCACAAGGCCAACAATGTCATGGGCCAGGGCTTGCTAGTCAAACGTATGGGCAAAAAACGTGTTATCGCCGAGACAGGTGCGGGCCAACATGGCGTGGCAACAGCCACCATGGCCGCTAAATTCGGCCTAGAATGCACCATATATATGGGCGAAGAAGATGTCATGCGCCAGCGCCCCAATGTATTTTGGATGGAAAAAATGGGTGCAACAGTAGTGCCGGTGACCAGTGGTTCCAAAACCCTCAAAGACGCTATTAACGAGGCTTTTCGTGACTGGGTTACCCGCATGGATGACACCCATTATGTCATGGGCACGGTGTGTGGCCCCCACCCCTTTCCTGAGATGGTAGCCTGGTTTCAATCAATCATCGGTATTGAGGCCCGCGAACAGATCATGGCTCAGGCCGGGGCCTTACCAGCCCGCGTCTTTGCCTGTGTGGGTGGTGGCTCCAATGCCATGGGTGTCTTTCAAGGTTTTTTACGCGACCCAGAGGTTGAACTCATTGGCGTAGAGGCAGGTGGTGATGGCTTAGACACTGGTCAGCATGCCGCCCGTCTGGCAGGCTCTGATGCCTCTGCAGGCATGGCCCAAGGCTATCGCACCATGTTTTTGCAAGACAGTGACGGTCAGATGCTTGACACCCATTCCGTGGCTGCTGGCCTTGATTATGTTGGTGTCTCCCCCATACTCACTGACCTGTGGGAACAGGGCCGCGTCCGTTTTGCTGCTGCCACTGACAAGGATGTGCTGGCGGCGTTAGATCTCACCATGAAACAGGAAGGACTCATCCCTGCCCTGGAATCAAGCCATGCCTTTGTCCAGGCCTTTAAAGAAGCACCAGAGATGGAGCAAGACCAAGCCATGATCATCAACATGAGTGGTCGCGGCGACAAAGATATTTTCACCGTAGCACACGCCTATGACGACCCATCCTGGAAAGAATTTATCACCAAGAAAGGAGCTGAATATGCAGCTTAATCAATATATCAAAGAAGAACTGGCTAAACCGAACAAAGACATTCTGCTCATGACCCACATTGTCCTGGGCTACCCCTCCCTGGATATCAATCGCCAGGTTATTGCTGCCATGGTGGAAAATGGTGTGGAACTCATTGAGATGCAGATCCCCTTTTCTGAACCCATGGCTGACGGCCCAGCCATTGTCAAAGCTAACCAGGAGGCTATCGAACAGGGCATCAGGGTCAAAGATTGTTTTGCATTTGCCAAGGAGATGACAAAAAAACATAACATCGCCTTTCTCTTTATGACCTACTACAATATCCTGCTGCAATATGGCATAGAAAAGTTCTGTGCAGATGCCAAAGAAATCGGCATCAAGGGCTTTATTATCCCCGACCTTCCCCCAGAAGAGGGCGATGATTTTTTCACCCTAGCCCGCAGCTATGAGTTAGATCCCATCCTAATTTATGCCCCAACCTCAACAGCAGAGCGTATGATTCGCCTCAACCAGTCAGCCAGCGGTTTTATCTACTGCGTGGCCAGAAAAGGAGTCACTGGTCAACAGACCGATTTCGACACGGCCTTTAATGACTATATGGCGCAATGCCGAACCGCCACCACCCTGCCATTAGCCGTTGGCTTTGGTATCGCCAGCAAGGATGACATTGACCAACTCCGTGGCAAGGCAGACATCGGTGTCATCGGTACCAAAACCATTAGACTTGTTAATGAGCAGGGCGTGGAGGCAGTGGGACCATTTATCGCCGGACTAAGATATTAGTTCATCAAAAAAAGAAATAACCCATACCACATGACAGTAAAAGTTTACTAACAGCGAAGCGGAGTCAGCCTTAGATTTGGTCATCTAGGTCTGTAAAGCGTACTTATGTACGTGAGCAAACCTAGATGGCCAAAGATGAGGTGCTGGTAAACTTTTACATTAAAATATCACCAGTAGATAGGCTACCAACAGAGCACCAATAAGCACATTAAGCATAATAAAGCTACGCATGGTGATATATTCCGAAAACTCCACCACGGTAAAACGCCAGAGGATATAGGCACTGGCCAGGGAAGCGTTCATCAAAAAGAACGCGGAAAGAATATGGATGGGTAGATCAGGAATGGAGAAGTGCATCACTTCCAGAATCTGCATGCTGAATTGTCGGCCAATGGTGGGAATAAAATCACCGACACCGTGAGCAAAATAAGTAAAACGGTAGACAAGCTCACCTATAAAGGCAAGGGGAATGAGTAACGGTACCATGGGAGAAAGGTGCCCACATATCGGATCCTTTTTAACGCCAAAATAGTTAGCCCCCAAATGAATCACCCCCAAAACAAGTAAAGAAAAGACAGCCAGACAAAGAGAGAAAAGAACCGCATCGGAGACATGCGTCATCTCCAGCAGGGAGGAGTATATTGGTTTCTCCCGAAAAAACCGAGCCAACTGAGAGCCCATGAGAAAAGGAACAATATAAGTACAGGTGATGTAACGCCCCTGATTTTTGATCAACTCGTTATAGGGGTTACGCAGTAAAAGCTGTGGCGCATCCCGTTCACAAAAGGGCAGACAGTGGCCACAAACCAGGCAATGGAGATTATTCTTAACCGAAAAAGCACCCAGATAGACAGGGCAGCCATTCCTGCCATTAGTACCGCGCTTACAGGCAAAGGTCTTACACCCCCTGCATTTAGAATGATCAGCACGAAATTCAGTGATGGACATAGTAGCTGCCGCACCAGTCATACGCCCTAATGGGCAGAGATGGCGACACCAACTCTGGCCAGGAAAAAACAGAGCCATTAGAGCAGAGCCCGCAACAATGGCCATGACCAGATACGAGGTGCCGGCCGGCCATTTTTCCAACCCAGCCGTGGTCTCAACCCAGATAATCAACGCCAACAAAAAAACAGAGTAATAC
>JAOZSN010000032.1:249-2874 GCA_029939635.1 Deltaproteobacteria bacterium | reverse complement strand
CATATTTTTGTAAGAATTTGGGAATGGGCAGGTTGAAACTCAAGCCCTTTTTCTGCAAAAAGACCCCAAGACCTGGAAAAGGACAAATACCGCACCACATACGGCCAACAAAAAACCAGGAAAGAACGATGGCAGGCCAGAGTAGGCCCCAAGTAAGAAACACAGCGAAATTTTGATCCGCATCCTGGGGTCCAAACAAACCAGAAATAACCACCACCACAAAGAGCACGTCGCCAAATGTCCGCAACATGGCATAATGATGACGGGCAGCAAGGAAACGCCGCGTGGCAGGAAAAGCCTTAAAAATATCTAGACCTGTTCCCGACTCTGAGGACATCAAACTATCAAGAGACTTCTTCCACCAGATCATCTTTTTAAAGGCAGGTGTCAGGTGTCAGGTACCGGGTGCCAGAAAAAATCATAGGTTGCATGAATTTTTCGTTACCGATCTTCTGGCTACTGTCCTCTGTCTTTTAGTCTCCTTAGCTGTTAACTACTCATGGCCTCAAGGACAATTTCCACCTGGAATTCCTGGCCATTACGCACAAGTTTGAGACTCACAGTCTCACCTATCTTATATTTTGCTAACTCCCGACCCAAATCAGCCGGAGCAGTTACAGCAACGCCATTGAGGCCAATAATAATATCACCTAAAACAAGCCTACCCTGAACCCGGCTGGTACCACGTAGACCAGCTTTTTGAGCCATAGAACCAGGCTGAACATTGATAATCAATACACCCGCGAGACCAATACGATCAGTCAGGCGCTTATTTCCTACAGATATACCAAGGCCAGGTTTTAACAACTTACCATATTTAATCAGATCTGGAACAACCAAATTCACATCATCCACTGGCACGGCAAAACCAATACCGGCACTGACCCCAGCCGGGCTGACGATAGCGGTATTAACCCCAATCAAACGTCCAGCACTGTCTAACAGCGGACCGCCTGAATTGCCGGGGTTAATGGCGGCATCGGTCTGAATAACATCGCGAATGATCTGGCCATTTACTGCCGTAATTTCACGCCCCAGGGCACTGACAATACCAGAAGTGAGGGTATGATCCAGGCCAAAAGGATTACCAATGGCAAACACCTTTTGGCCAACCAGGAGATTATACGATTCCCCCAGGGGAATTGGATGCATCTTTTCTGTTGGGGCAGATATTTGCAATACTGCCAAATCCATTTCCGGTGCAGCACCCACCAATACGGCCTTCCAGGTGCTGTTATCATGAAGGGTAACGTGTACCCGGTTAGCATCTTTTATGACATGAAAATTGGTAACAATGCGCCCTTCATTATCCCACACAAATCCAGAACCTGTACCACTGGGGATTTCATGGGCATTAAGGCTAAAAAAATCACGACGCAGCTCAATACTGGTAATATAGACCACTGAGGGTGAGGTGGTTTGAAAAATCTCAATAGCGTTATTTTCTACAGCGGCCAGATCACCACGTGCCAGCACAGGCCGCGGATCTACCTGAGGGCCCTGCCCAAGATGATATGGTTGAGCCCAGACAAACCAGATAACAGCCAGGACACCAATGAGCCAAAACAACGGAGAAAAGGAAGGAGAAGACTTACGCACCGCTACACCTCTATATCAGGCATCAAAAAACATACCCAGCCTGCCTTACAAATTAAGCAGGGCCTTAGCAATTAGGAAATAAGCAAAAACGCCGATAATATCAATTGATGTAGTTACAAAAGGCCCAGTGGCAATAGCAGCATCAATATCAAGGCGCTTAAGAACCAAAGGGACAAATGCACCAACTGTAGCAGCTAGACTCATGGCAAAAAGAACAGACAAACCAACAACCATTCCCAAGGCAAGTGGTTGTTCATCTATAAAAAAATAACAGGCAACACCTAAAAGAACGCCATATAATATGCCAAGCAGAACACCAACACGCATCTCCTTAAAAACCACCTTGGCAAACTCATTAAGGTTGATGCGGCCAGTGGCCATACCACGAATGATAATGGTACTGGACTGGGTGCCAATATTACCACCCATGCCCATGACAATGGGGATAAAGGCTGCCAAAGAAAGAACCTGCTGTAACTCATGTTCAAAAAAATTAATCACCAGAACTGCCATCACACCACCAATCCAGCTGGCAAAAAGCCATGGAGCCCGGGTGACAGCATTGGCAGTGGAAGATTTTAACAGAATCTCTCGATCCTTACCAGCACCAGCCATCTGGAGGAAATCCTCTGTTACTTCCTCACGGATAACATCAATAATGTCATCAACAGTAACAATACCCACCATACGGTAGGAGTTATCCACCACAGGAACAGCAAGAATATTATACTGGGAGACGATGTGTGCCGTCTCTTCCTGATCTGTTTCCGTGGACACCGAAATGACATTGGTGTTCATAATATTCTTTAACTGCCGGTACGGTTTATGGGTAAGAAGCTCACGCAGAGAAAGAACCCCGGCAAGCTGGCCATCATCCCCATGGAGGATATAGAGATAAAAGGCCATCTCCATCTCCTCACTATTATCCTGTACCCATTTGATGGCATCTGTGACAGTCAGCTCATCATCTAAGGCGAGAAAATCTGGCGACATACGGCCACCAGCTGTTTCCGGGTCATATTGGAG
>JAOZSN010000032.1:0-239 GCA_029939635.1 Deltaproteobacteria bacterium | reverse complement strand
TCCTCCCGACGCTCATCCTGATCCATAAACTTACGGATCTCACCGGTCAGCTCACCGGGCAAGAGTTCCAGAATATCAACGGCATCATCTGGCGCCATCTTCTCAAAAACGGTTGCCAAAAACTGTGGGGTAAGGTGGGGAACAACCTCCAACAAAATGGTTTTATCCAACTCACTTAAAAAACAACCAATCTGGGTGGTATGGGAAACAACACCAAAAACATGCTCACGCTCAGAGGG
>JAOZSN010000156.1 GCA_029939635.1 Deltaproteobacteria bacterium | reverse complement strand
CCATGAATGTGTAGCGCACAGGTACATTATTGCGCTGCAAATAGTCCATAAAACCTTGTTCCGCATCGGTTATACCACGCCACGGTACCATGACAATATGAAAGGGTTCGGTGGCCTGGGCTGTGTTCAAATGGGCCATGATCAAGAGCAGCATAATGAGCAGTTTTTTCATGCTGTCTCCTCCAGCTTGTCGTGGCAATGGGTTTGCCTATGGCCCCAAAAGACCAGAATAACCAACAGGGCCCCAGCCAGGGTGAGAATACCATAGCCAGCCATGGCCCATTGCATGCCATAGGCGCTGATGAGGAGTCCTGCTAGGATGGGGCCAAGGATATTGCCCAACCGTTCCACCAGCAGGGCAACACTGATAACAGTGGCAGCACCAAGGGTTTTGACCTCCTGACTGCTCACTGTCAGCATGAGGGTAGTAGTGGCAGGGGCGCAGCTTGAGCGGAACAGGGCATAGAGGGTGACAGCGGCGATAATAGTAGTCAAGCCAGGCTGCCAGGCTGCCATCAGCAAGGCAAGACCTGCCAGCATGGTGGCCAGAATACTCATCATGGTACTGTTCAGGCGTTTTTCAAAGAAACGACTCAAGGGCGGGCCAACAAAGACAAACATCAGGCTGTAGATCATTAGAATACGACCAATGGTGGACTGGCCGGTGGCCACGGAATCAAGGAATCGTGGGATCAGGTAGAACATGAAACCGGTCATGCATATCTTGGCCGGTATAGAGAGGCCAAAGACCAGAGCCAGAAAGCGGCCATTACTCAGCAGGGTACGCACGTGGCGCAGGCGGAGTGTTTTTTTGCTCTTTTGTTGCTGTCCAGCAGGGTTATTGATGAGACGTATCATGAGCAGGGCACTGAGCAAAGAGAGGACGGCAGCCACCAAGAAGGTGGGGGCAAAGCCGATACGGTCAGCCAGCACAGCACCAATACCGGTACCACAGAGGGTTCCGGAAAAAAATCCGGCCCAGAAACGGGCAATGGCTGAAGTACGTTGTTCCTTGGGGTTGTTATCAACGATGTAGCCTTGGCAGGCCACCATGACCAGACCAAAACCAATGGCGGCCAGGCAGTAACTTATGGTGAGTAAAAGCAGATTTGGGGCAAGTCCGCAGCCAAGATAGCCACAGCTGCCTAATAAGGAGCCAAGGATCATGGGGCGCCGTCGGCCCACCTTTTCTGACCAAGGCCCAGCAAAACCAATGGCCAGGGCAGTGAAGAGGTAGTAGCTGGCAAAGGGCAGGCTCAGGGTGAATTCCTTGGAAAGGCCAAAGACTGGTTCATAGAGCTGGGCAATATAGATGGGTAGAAAGGCCAGGGGAAACATGGCAGAGAAGATGAAGAGAAAGAGCAGACCACGGACATCTATGATGGGTTGATCTTGCACCTTGCTCAGCTGTTTGGCTGGGATACTATCCTCTGTTACCCTGTTTAACAGGCGATGGATACGATCAAATTCTCTATTACTTTTCACCATGACCAGCTCTGTAAAGGAGCCCTGGGCTAGAGTGACAAGTCTGCTCTTAATGGCCTGGATAGGGCTATCGACAAGGGTGGAAAAGATGAGCAACATAAGCTCAAAGGTGAGTATAAAGGCAATAACCAGCACCGTGAGAATATCATAGCCAATCTCCTTGATGCGGCTGCGCACAAAGGTATTGTCCAGGCCGAGATGAAGTGTGCCCAGCTGTCTACCATCAACCACTAAGGGCAGGCTCAAATTATAATAGGGGCCAAGAATGGTGCTTTCTTTGTTTTTCTTTGAACTCTGGCTAAAGAGAGGTGTCAGGAGTTGTTTAGGCAGCTCTGAGCTGGCATAAAGCAGAGTACCGCTGCTCGTGGTGAGAGCCAGGTAGCGTGTCTCCTCATGTTCGGCCAGCACTTCATCAAAATAATCAGTGGTGCCATTAAGCCGGTCTAAAGGCACACCATAGCCAATGGATTTCACCAGTAATGAACGCACCGATTCTGCCAGGCGTACCCCTTTTTTATCAAGTTCTGGCACCAGTACCCGTTCAAATTCACCCATGGCGAGCATGGAGATAAGGGCAGCAGCCGAGAGTAGTAAAACCATACTTAAGCTGAGGATGAGTACCTGTGCCTGTTTTTGTCCCATGGCAGCCATTACGATTTTTCTCCGTTCTGGAGTTGGCGGTAGGTGGCGACAAATCTGCCATATGGTGCGGCTAGCTCAGAGTCTGCTGCCAGCCCTCCTGCTCCTGGCGTGCCCTTAGCCAACTGTTCCAGGTCATCAGCCAGCTCATTGACACCAGCCAGCAGGCGGTTAGTCAGGGTAAAGACCAAAAACATGGTGAGCAGGCTGAACATGGTAAAGATAATGACAAAGCGGCGTAGTAAAAAGGCACGCATAGCGGCCTTTGGTTGGTTTATGACCGCGGAGGGGTAGGAGAGCACCAGGGAGCCCACCATAATATTAAACTGGTTCACAATGGGTAAGACGGTTTGTTGTCCAGCTGGGTTGCTGGTATGGAGGGCTGGGCCATCCCTGTGGGGCAAACTGTGCTGGAGCCAGTCTGCCTCAGCCTGCTGGCCTACTTGGCCTGGGTTTGAGTGGAAGAGGATGGTTCCTTGTTGGTCAAGGACCATGAGATCAGCAATATCTGTATCACGTTCCTTGGTATCAACGATGAGTTGCTGGATGTTTTTTAGTTCCTGGAGACCAAGGCCTAAGTTAAGGCCATACTCTACAGTGTTTTTCAGGTCCTGGCCCACCACCATGAAGCGTGAACGCACAAAACTATGCAGATCCTTTTCAAAATTACAGTAATTTAAAAAGGAGATCAGAGCCAGGCAGCAGGCCATAATGGTGGTAATGGCAGCAAAGAGGTTCCATCTGAGGGAGTGGAAAAAGGACATTTAGTCTCCTGATTTCTCACTTATAATTATAGACGCTGCGCAGAGCTGTTACGATGAGCAGGCCTGATCCTGTGAACATTTTGTACTTATGGGTCAATTCTGCCGGTATGTAGACCGAGGCTGGAGAGGCCACCTCGTAGCGCTCATCACCCAGGATTACCTCGGCGGTAAGGCCGCTGTAGTCCTTTTCCCGGCCCAGAAAGAGATAGGTCTCCACAAACTCGTGGGAGTGAAAGATCTGGTAATCTGGGGGCGGTTCAGTTAGATCATCAACCTCATGTAAGGCCTGGTAGAGAATGGTTTCTTCCACCATTTCTTTATCCAGCAGGACGTAGCGCTTAACGGGCAGTTCTTTAGCAATACCAGTGACTAAGGGGCGGGTGGCTGTGTCAAGGATCTTATCCCCTTCTTTGGCTTGGTTGATGTATTTGGCGTATTTTGTCGTCATTACTTTCCTTTTAAACTTTTATTATACTCTGGATTTGGGACAATATTGATAAACTTACCTGACCCTGCTATCAGTTGCAGGGTATGCTTTACATCCTTGGGCACAAAGACTGCGGCAGGCGATTCCACCAAAAATTCTTCATCCCCCAGCCATACTTTGGCCGTAAGGCCGGTCATGTCATCGTTGTCGCCGATGAAGAGAAATTCACTATCACAGGTATGAGTGTGTGGGTCTATGTATGAGTCCTGGCTGGGGCTGATATTTTTGGCCACCCTGACAATGGTATAAATGGATGACTCCGGGCATTTTTTGCTATCAAGAAAGACATAGCGTTGGCCTGGGGCATTATCGTAATGGTATTTGATCTCTGATGTCTTGCGCACATCGGGCTTGAGAATGAATTTTTCATATCTACTCATGAATGACCTCGTTGCTGGGTATTAAGGATATATTCCATGCCCTCAAAGAGGGCGTGTAGACCACTGTCAAGGAAGTTGCTGCCAAACCCCATGATGTGGATGGTTTGCTCGTTATGCTGGAGGTTAAGAAAGATACGGAGCCGATCAGATGTATGATGACAGAGGTGGATCACCCTGATGCGGTATCTTTCCACCTGGAGGCTGGCCAAAACAGAAAAATGGCTGCTGGCCTCATCAATGATGTTCTGGGCAAGATCTAAAAATGACGAGATATTTTGTTTTTTAATGATGAGTACCTGGCTAGAACCGTTCCGATCAGAGATTCGTAAGCCAAGGGTGACATCAAAGAGGCTGGTTTTCTCGGAGGAGTCGGTGTGGTAGAAGATCTCCATGCTATCAATAGCTATATGGGGCCTGAAGAGGCCAAGGTGGCGTAGAACCAGAAGTTCAAAGGAGGGCATGGACAGATCAAATTGAGAGCCCTGTTTTTCCTGCCCCTTTATTTCATGGAGGAGGGTGGCCAGCTCTGTATCGTTCAGTTGCTGTTCATGGCCAAGCAGCTTGAGGGTTTTAGCCAGATTATTACGGCCTGATTGATCTGACACCAGAATATTGGAGCAATTGCCCACCAGGCTTGGGTCAACATGCTGGTAAGTTTTAGGATTTTTTATAAAGGCATCAACATGCATACCACCTTTATGGGCAAAGGCAAATTTGCCCACATAGGGTTTGGTGCGCAGGTTATCCACCTGGACAATTTCAGCAATGAGCCGTGCCACCTTGGTGATGCTACGCATTTTTTCTGCCGGGATACAGTCATAGCCCAATTTGAGCTGCAGGTTGGGGATCAGGGTACAGAGATCGGTCATTTCACAGCGCTCGGCATAGCCGTTGATGGTGCCTTCAGCAATGGTGACCCCATTCTGGATGGCAGCAATGGTATTGGCCACAGCGCAACCGGTATCATCGTGGCAGTGGACAGCTAAAGGAAGGTTGGTAACAGGTTTTAAGGCCGCCACCGTGGCCCCAATTTGATGGGGAAAGGAACCACCATTGGTATCTGGCAGATCAATCCAGTCTGCCCCTGCCTCTTCCACGGTCTGCAGCAATTGAACGACATACTCCGGGTTGGCTTTGTAGCCGTCAAAGAGATGCTCAGCCCCAAAACTTACCTCAGCAATATGTTTTTTGAAAAAACGGATGGAGTTGTAGATACACTCCAAATTTTCCTGCAGACCAATATTAAGGACATGGTGGACATGGAAGTCCCAGGCCTTGCCAAAGAGATGGATGGCCTCAATACCGGCCTCCTGAAAGGTACGGACATTTTCTTCGGCATGGAAACCGTTTTTGGGGGTAAAGGTGCTGGCAAAGCCCACCACTTTAAGATGCTTGAGTGAAAGGTGGCGCAGTTCATGGAAATAGGCGAGATCTTTGGGGTTGGCGGCGGGCCAACCTCCTTCGCTGTATGCGATACCTAAATCATCCAATATCTCGGTGATGCGCAGTTTATCTTGCAGACTAAAAGAAATATGAGGTGCTTGGGCACCTTCGCGCAGGGTGCAGTCATATATCTGGATTTTGGGACGTTTATTCACCGGTCACGGCCTTTCGGGGGAGATGATTTATCTATGTATTTAAAGATGATACCTTCTGGTGTGTTTCTTAACCTGTTCATTGTCGGGGGATGATAGGGGGAATGTCAAGGTATAATATCAGATGGAGATGTATAGGTTGACGTACGTATTAAAATAGATAAAGTACCGACAGGTATAAACACCTTTTGAAGTCTCGTCAGCTCGCGTAGCTACTTTTTACCTGTAAAGCTAAATTTATGAATTATCTCATCATCGTCCTGGCCTATCTCATTGGCTCTATCCCCTTTGGTCTCCTCGTGGGGCGTTTGGTTGGGGTGGATGTGCGGGCTGCGGGCTCTAAAAATATTGGCGCCACTAATGTCACCCGCCTGGTTGGTAAAAAGCTGGGTGTCGTGACCCTTCTGCTGGATGCGGCTAAAGGGGCGGTACCCATGCTGTTGGCGCAGGGCTTGGGCTTTTCCTCTCTGGTGGTTATGGTTTGCGGTGGTGCGGCCTTTTTCGGCCATTGCTTCCCGCTCTATCTGGGATTCAAGGGGGGCAAAGGGGTGGCCACGGCCCTGGGAATTTTTCTCTTCCTGGATGGTCTGGCTGTGCTGGTCGGCATGGCTTTTTTTGTCGGTTTTGTTGCTCTTCTTGGCTACGTGTCACTCGGTTCTTTGGTTGCTGCCCTTGTTATGCCCCTGGTTATCTTATGGCATCATGGCGTGGGGGAGATTTTTTACCTGGCCCTCTTTGTGGCCTTTTTTATTTGGCTCAAGCATCATGAGAATATTGGCCGTTTATTGGCCGGCACCGAGAAGAGTTTTAAAAAGAAGAAAGAGGAGAAGGGGAAGGATGACTGATAAGGAATGGCAGAAGATTCTGGCAGCAAGGGAACTCTTTGGTCTGCCTGATTCGGCCACCATGGCGGAGATTAAACTTGCCTTTCGCAGCTATTCCAAGCTGCACCATCCAGATCTGGCAGGTAATACCAAGCGCAACCAGGATAAGATGCTGCAAATCAACGAGGCATATCAAGCTTTGCTAACCTACTGCGAAAATTTTAGTTACCCTCTGGTCTATACAGAGCAGGATGTGGATGACGAAGATTGGTGGATGAACCGCTTTGGCCAGGATCCTCTTTGGGGAAAGAGGGATAACGATAGCTAGCGGTTTTATTGTTACTGTTCAGGGTTAAAATCCTCGCCTTTAGGCGAGAAGCATTTTGCTAGCAGCTGATGTTTCTATTTCTGAATATCGAGGTCACAAGAAATGTTGAATAATGAAGGGTGGGTGTTTAA
>JAOZSN010000155.1 GCA_029939635.1 Deltaproteobacteria bacterium | reverse complement strand
AACCAAAAAACCACGCACCTCAACATCAAGATATTCACCACCCTTTGTCCGTATTCTGATCTCCCGCGCTGGAGGTGCGTACTTCTCGGAGATATTTTGCATGTCAGTGCCAATCACGTCCAAATCATCAGGATGGATAAGAGAGGTAGCTGGTGTGTCGAGAAGTTCATCTTGGCCAAAGCCCAGAAGGTCTTCACTGGCCTGGTTGCTATAGATAATATTGCCCTGGACATCATTGAGGTGGATAATGTCTGAAGAGGCAGCGGTGAAGGCCTTAAGTAAGGTGTCAGCGATAAATGGGGCAGTTTTTTTTGGCATGGAAGAAGGGAATTACATATTAGATGTCAGGAAATAAGCGATCATAATGATCATGATCATCAATGTTATTTTTTACTGTATGAAAAATTGGCTTGAAACTCAACTGGGAAGAGATTTTTTTGGAATTTTAAGGGCAAGCAGTTTAGGGTAGGAGTTGATATCTAACAAGTATAAAACGGTTTAAGGATCTTCCATGGACAAGGTATTAGGTTTTGCAAATGAGGCCCTGATTCGTGATCTTTTTGAGATTATGAGTGAGGTGCTGGCTAATCGTGATCTCAACACCTTTAAACACACCCAGCGCGTGGCCCAGATTGCCAAGCAACTCGGTGTGGAGATGGGTCTAACCGGTAAGGATCTAGAGGTTCTGGAGCTTGGATGCCTGGTTCATGATATTGGCAAGACCGGAATCCCTGATGACATTCTTTTAAAACCAGGGCTATTTTCTGCGCAGGATCGTCGTATCATGGAGTACCATCCCCTCATCGGTGCCAAGCTCTTTGCCCGTCGCCTTAAGGATGACCGCATCACCCAGATTATTTTGCGTCACCATGAACGTCTTGATGGCAGTGGCTATCCCTCTGGATTACAGGGAGATGAAATTGATATGTTCTCACGCATTACGGCGGTGGCCGATGTTTATGAGGCCATGACTGCCAAGCGTCCTTATAAGGTGGGGATTTCCTCTGGAAATGCCATGATGGTGTTGGAGGAGGAGGCCCGATTGGGCCATCTTGATGAGAAGGTTGTTGCTGCCCTGGGCCGTATCCGCGAGAAGATGACCTTGCAGGAGGTGACCATTTATCCCACTGGTGGTTTTATGGAGGAGGTGGAAGATTTTCGGCGGGATACTTTTTTTAGGGATACCTTGAGTGAACTCTTTAATTATCGGTATCTGCTGGTTCTTGATGATCTTGGAATATTAGGCGAGGGGGGGAGTAAGGGCTTTTTCCTCTCCTTGGTCAGTTTACAGAATTTAGGTCATTTTCAGCAGGAGCAAGGGGTGATTATCACGGGTCAGGTTCATGATGAGGTTGGTGTGCGCCTTAATGAAACCATTGCCCGTTTTCGCAAGCCATGCCAGCATTATGAATCCACCATTATGCTCTTTCGTAAGCATTGTGATTATATGATTTACGCTGAAGGCAATAGTGAGGAGGAGTTGGAGGAGTTTCGTCACGCGATCAGGCATGATCTGGAGGCCACCTACGAGGAGTGGGGGTTGGAGCCTAATTGTTATCGTATGTGGTTTGATCGGCAGACCTCTCTGGTTCAGGCCATGACCCAGGTTTTTTCAATGAAGGAAGAACATGCCGAGGCATGTGTAAGTTGATATGTGCTACTGAATCAATGAGATGGTAGCCACTCATGTTACTGTTCTATGGTAAACCGCCGGAGAGAGGCTCGGTTCTCTCCGCTTTTAACACCAGCTGGCTTGTTTTTGTAAATAAAGCCAAGATAAAGACACGATCACGCGGCATTGCCGCTAAAAATAGGTACGTCTTTATCTTGAATTCATTAACAAAAAGCTACGCAACCTGCTGAACGACGCTCCGAGAACCAAGCCTCTCTCCTTCTTTTCTCGCTAGAAAATAGTTCATACAAATTCGGACAAAAGTTTCGAGTTGCTCGGCAGGGAAGGATGGGAGGAGCTGTCTTTCTCGGCGTATTCAGCAGTTTCCGTAGTTATTCTTAGTGAGGGGCAGAAAAAAAGTACCTAATTTCAGCAGCGAAGCGCGTGATCGTGTTTTTTATGCCGTGAACTTAGAAGAACAAGGCAACTGGTGTCCCTAGCCGAGAAAGACAGCTCCTCCCATCCGGGTCTGGCCACGAAAACAACATTCAACTTTTAAAGGGAGCAGAGCCATTTTCTAAGATGCCCTTTAATATCTCGGGCATATGGTTGATGGGCAGAGAAAAGTGGCCTTCGTTGGGGAGGTAATGGGCCTGGCTGTGGGATATTATTTGTTCGTAAAAGCGGCTGCAGATGGGGGAGACAATTTTGTCATCTAAGCCGTGCCAAATTTGGACGGGCGGCTGTATATCCTGCAGGTCAAGGGGCCATGGTGAACAATAGGTGTTGATGTCAGCTAAGCAGCCACGTCCCTGACCACGGAAGGATTCCTGCAGTGAATTTTGTAGAATGGTGCTGACCTGTTCATCCTCCATGACCTGCCGGTCAGCACTACTGGCTTGGGTCATGAATATCTGCATGGCCTGGCGGGGATGCTTGGCCAGCCAGTGTGCCAGAGGCTTGGCTAGAAGTTGTCGTGGCAAGGAAAGGATGTTGAGGAGTTGCAGGCCAAACCGGCTAGGTTGGGGGTACATGGCCTGCAACCGAGAGTCAGTCAAGGGGGCCAGACCACAGACCAGGGAGCAGTTTTGCACCATCTCTGGCAACAGAATTGTAACGGCCAGGGCAGAAGGTGCTCCACCTGAAATTCCTATGATGGAAAATTGATTCACCTTGAGCTGATTGACCAGAAAGGCCACATCGTGTGGCCACTGCTCTAAGCCTTGTTTGGGCATCAGGTCAGAGAGACCGTAGCCAGGTCTATCTGGGGCAATGAGCCGAATGTTGTGTTGTTGGCAATGGCCATGGGCCAGTTCTGCCTCTAATCTGCTGCCGGGAAAGCCATGGCAGTAAAGAACAGGTTGGCCATCTGCTCTACCAAATTCACTATAGCCAAGTTGCCTGCCATCAGGCAGAAGCAGTGTTGGGTCATGGTTTTTCTGTGTATTGCTGGTGTTCATATCAGTTGAATAGCTCACAGAAAGAAAAAGATTCCACGTCAAAAAGGCCCTGGTCGGTAATTTTAAGGCTGGGAATAACTGGTAAGGCCAGAAACGACATGGTCATAAAGGGGGTCTGCAGGCAGCAGCCATGATGCTTGGTTCTCTCTTCCAGATGACTATACTGCTGACTTATTTCAGCACAGCTTTGCTGGGCCATGATGCCTGCTAAAGGCAGGGGTAGGTGGTGCTGTTCATCTCCTACGCAAAAGGCAATACCTCCGCCAGATGTGTGGAGCAGGTTGATGGCATTACTGATGTCATTGTCCTCACAGCCCACGGCAATAATATTATGACAGTCATGGGCAATGGAGGAGGCCATAGCTCCCCTTTGCAGACCAAAACCACGGACAAAGGCGATGGCTGGTGGTTTGGCCTTGTAGCGATTTTGTACCACAATTTTGAGGATATCTTGTTGCGGATCTGCTTTTACTGTCTTTGCCTTATCTACGGCTACTATGCTGCTGCCAGTGAGCAGTTGGCCTTCCTCCACCTCAATTAAGCGCATGGTTGAACTGTTGCTGGTGAGCTGTAAATCGTCTGGGCGAAGAGGCGCAGGACGGAAGTTGTTGAGTATTGCAGCCTGAGGTGCGTTAAAGAGAGCTTTTTTGCCTTGGCTTACCTGCTGGCCCTCAATATAACAGGCCAGGATCTGTAGATCATTCAGATCATCCACCATAATAAAATCTGCCGGGTCGCCGGGCTGGAGAAGGCCCACTGGTAATTGGTAATGACGTACCGGGTTAACAGTGCTGCATTGCAGGATGTCAAAGAGGTCATGACCGTTATTCAGGGCCTGCTTAACCATGGTGTTGATATGGCCGACCATTAGATCTGTAGGTTTTAGATCATCGCTACAGAACATACACTGGTCTGGATGACTGCTGATAAGGGAATGGAGGGTGTTAAAGTTTTTGGCGCTGGAGCCCTGCCTCAGCAGGATGTGCATACCAAGGGCGAGTTTCTCAAGACATTCGTTGAGGCTTGTTGATTCATGATCTGTACTGATGCCAGCCTGGACATAGCGTTGTAGATTGGCACCAGCAAGCCCCGGAGCATGACCGTCCACTACCTTTCCTTGGTGCTGTGCCTCGGCCAGTTTGGCCATAACCTCCTGCTCAGCAGCCAAGACACCGGGAAAATTCATCATCTCGGCCAGAAAATATATATCATTCCGTTGCAGTAGGTCGGCAATGTCTTGGGCTGTAATGCTAGCTCCAGCAGATTCAAATGGGGTAGCAGGCACGCAGGAGGGGGCACCAAAGGCAAATTTTAAGGGAACCTGTTGGCCATTGGCAATCATCAGATCAATACCAGCTACACCAAGGACATTGGCTATCTCATGGGGATCAGCCACTACTGCCACGGTGCCGTGGGCTACAGCTTGAACAGCAAAGGCCGCTGGGGTGAGCATGGAACTTTCGATATGGATATGGCTGTCAACGAATCCTGGTAGGATGAAAGGTCCTTTTGCCTGGGCATCTTTTCTAATGGCGCTAATGCGCCCAGATTCAATGGTGAGGGTGCCGGGAAATATCGTCCTGGCCAGCGGATCAACAATGGTGCCGGAAATGATGTTCATGGTAAACTTTTACCATACAGAAGACAAAACAAGAAATAGTAGTTCCAGAAGGAACCTAAGGCGTCACACCCCTCTTCTGCAATTCCATCCGGACTTCGTTACGTCGATTACGTAGCTCGGTGGCCGTAGTGTATAAATTGGTGCCTGTGGACATACCTATACCGCCATGGCTGTGACTGCTGCCATAACTGGAACGGCCTGTACCAAGGCCAATACTGAACGAAGATCTGGCAGACTTGCGCTCGTCAGCAACAATCTGATCTTCTAACTGGTAGTAATGAAGCTGCAGATCATCATTGACCATGGTGGTATAATCCATAGCCAAGAGTTCCTCGGTTCGTGACGGTTTCCCAGCGCACGATACCAGGGTAACGCTAAACAGGAGGAGGGCAAGGATGGTCAAGGGCACATTTAGGCACTGATCTTTCACGATTCTTTCTTCCTTTATGGTAGGGTGAAATCCTTGCCGGCAAACTGAACATTTTCAGCACTGGGGTTCATGGGGGCAACGGCATGGACACCACCACAATGGGGGCAGCTACTCACATAGGTTGCCATGGTAAACAATGTGTCGCAGCCGTGGCAGTTCAGCTCAATGGCTCCGGCTGAAATAGGTTGATCCCTAACCCCGCCATCATGGGCATTATAGACAAATTCAACCAACTCTTTACCCTTGGAAAAAGGGCCGCCAGCTCCTGCGCCACTATTTGTATTACATCCACATCCTGACATAACCAACCTCCTGTAATAAATATGTATGCGAGTTCCAGGATGTTTCCTGCTAACCCTCAGTAATTATTTACCAACATCATACTCCAGGAGATTCCTGCTCGACATGATTTAGGTCAATTGGTTCTTTTTTTAGCTAATTACCACCGAACTCCAACCTGTTTGTATGGTAGTCATCCTGAACGGATTTTGGAACCACGCCTATGATGAGCAGCATGAGAATATTATGCGTGTTGTCAGCTATGGGGCCGTGCTCATCCTCTCTGATCGCTGGACATAGAACTTTTTCTTAAATCTGCGACTGATATACACCAGCCCCATGGGTAAGGCCGCTATCTATGATAGTAATGGGGTCTTTGTTCGAGAGGGAGACGATCTTTCTCAGACCTTTGCTGTTAACCTGGCCCTATCTTACCAATATCAGGCCGCCACCATCAAGGTCGGACTCTATAACCTCTTTGATGAACCCCTGCTCCTTCATTCCTCAACGCCAATAACGAACCGGAGCACGACTACCTCTATAACCGCCGTTTTTTCATGCTTGGTTTGGAGTACCACTTCTAAGCTGCTTTACGATTATTGCATGCATTATCTCAATATATTTCTCATCTTCCTGTGCTGATCGGAGTGTGGTTGGGTAGTATGCTCTATGGCATTATCCCTAGGCAGATTTGGTCTGGTAAGCCGTGTTATGTTTTACGGGTGGGCTCACTCTTGAGCACAGCCAGGAAGGCCTTTTGGGGGATATCAACATTGCCCACGGTCTTCATCCGTTTCTTGCCGGCCTTCTGTTTCTCCAGAAGTTTACGTTTACGGCTGATGTCACCACCATAGCATTTTGCCGTCACATCCTTACGTAAGGCAGAGATGGTGGTACGGGAGACAATGGAGCCGCCGATGGCACCCTGGATGGCAATCTTGAACATCTGGCGAGGGATCTCATCCTTTAATTTCTCACAGGCATGCAGACCACGGGCGCGGGCATTGGCACGATGGACCAGTTGGGAGAGGGCATCAACCTTTTCACCGTTAACCAGGATGTCAAGTTTGACCAGATCACTGCGCCGGTAGTCAAGGAGTTCATAGTCAAAGGAGCCATAGCCTTGGGTTACTGATTTTAGGCGATCATAAAAGTCATAGATAACCTCGGCCAAGGGTAATTCACAGGTAAACTCGATACGACCCGGCATGGGGTAGTGGTAGTTGGTGTTCTCGCCGCGTCGCTCCATA
>JAOZSN010000154.1 GCA_029939635.1 Deltaproteobacteria bacterium | reverse complement strand
AAGCAGGGGATACCATTAAATTCAAAAAGTTAACGACCTAGTAGATGAAACATCCTATGGGGGTTTTCATCCAAAAGTGCAATTACACCCCACTTACCAAAAGGTCCTTTAACCATAGCCGACTCTTCAGATCATAATTCTATTTCATTTTTCAACAGGGTGAAAATATGTTGGCCAATAATGTCCGGATCGTTATGGGAAGCTTGAAAGCCAGGTAAAAAACAGCGGATAGGGGCAATCTGGTAATGATAAATCACTAAGCCCAGGATGGAAACCGTCATCAAATGAGGATCCCGGTCTGGCGCAAATGACCGGCAAAGTCTATTCATGTCGTGAAAAAAGTCACTAAAGACCTGATCCGCAAGCAATTTAAGTCGTTTTTCGTCTCCATCCATAATCTCTCTCTGCATGAGTCTGCTGAAATCAGCATCTTCAGTGACAAGAATACACAGTTTATGAATTAACTGGCGGAGCCGTTGCTCAGGAGTTGCCTGTAATGTAAATGCTTCATTCATGAAATCGGCATGTTTGCCGAAGGCTTGCGCGAGTGCTTCAATATACAGGGTCTGCTTGTCGGGAAAATGATGATAGAGAGAGGCAGCTTTAATACCCACGGCTTTGGCTATCTGGCGCATACTGACCCCAGCATATCCTTCATTTGCAAAAAGAGGAATTGTTATGGTTAATATTTCCGCCTTTGTCTTTTGTTTATTTTTACCCATGTTTATAAACTCCCTGCAGCATAGCGCAATCGAATGACAGCAAGAACAGCATCATTGCTGGCCTTATCATAACTGGCATAATTTACCGTTCGCAGGGATTCTGCATCGAAAACTTCTGTATTGGTACCAATACCCTCTTTGTAGCGGTTACGGGTAACCTGTAAATTTTCCTCTGCTTGTTCCAGCGTCTCTTTAGTAACATTTATCCTCTTCCTGCTCTCCTCCATATCAAGCCATGCCTGACGGACTTCAAGAAGAATCAGGGTTTCCAATTCCCGTCGTTGTTCAGCAACTGAACGCGATTGAGCCAGAAGAGCCAATCCTTTATTCTTTGCCGTATTTCCGTCAAATATATCCCAGGATGCCATCAACATCGCCTGCCAGGCACCTTCATGGAGTTGATGAGAATTTTCATGGTAGTCATATCCACTTTTTAACATAACCTGAGGGCCACTTGCTGCTTTTGCTGATTTGGCTTGCCACTGCAAGGCTTGTATCTGCTCTGCCAATGCCTTGAGTTCAGGACGGCTATCAATGGCATTTTCGCTTAAAACAGGCAAATCAGTTTCAGGAAAGAAAGGTGGAATTGTATCTAATTGAACCTCATAGCCAAGAGGACGACTTAAAAGGCGATTGTAGGCTGACTCCGCAATATCCAACCGATTTTGCATTTGCAAAGTCAGTTGTTGCGCATTAGCCAATGCGACCTTGGCTGCCAATAGGTCATTTACCGGTACCATGCCTTCATCATGAAGATTCTTGACATCAGCAGCATGAGCAGCCAGGCTCTGTTCCTGACTGCTTGCCACCTCTGTTTGCCGTATCCCGAGCAATACAGCCACATACGCCTCGGCAATTTTCAACTTCACCTTATGGCGAGTGGCCTGTTCGGTAAACTTACCAGCCTGAAGATTCGCCATTGCCGCATTTATTAATGAACTTACTTGAAAATGCGTGTAGAGCGGTACGGAAACCATGGCCTGATAAGAAAGAGATCTGTCATCTGCGGTTACAAGCTGATCGGTGCCGGCTAAAGAAGTTGGCTCATTATCAAGTATGGAATACCCTGCACCAATATTGACAATGGGCAGTCGTCTACCTTTGGCGGCAGCAAATTCTGCCTGCCTGGCGCTGGTATTCTGCCCGGCAGCTTTCAGGAGATGATCTGCTTGTAAACCAATTTCCCATGCCTCTTCCAAAGTTTCGGCAAAAACTGCTCCTCCAATGGGAGAAGCCAGCAGGGCAATACTTACTATAAAGAAAACTCTTTTCATTATCATTCTCCTTTTTGATTACCAAAACGAAGGCGGTTACTCCATTTACTTAGCCGATCAATTCCATTTTCAACCAGAGAATAAACAGCTGGAACCACTACCAGGGTAAGCATGGTGGAACTAAGCATCCCGCCTATGACAGCCACGGCCATAGGGCCATTAGTGTCAGCTCCTGCGCCATACCCTAAGGCCGCTGGCAACATGCCAAGGATAAGAGTGAAAGCTGTCATGAGGATCGGTCGCAGCCTGATCGGGCATGCCTCACTTAGGGCCTCATATATCCCTTTGCCCTCTGCCCGTAGCTGATTGGTCAAATCGACTAATAAAATGGAGTTTTTAGCAACAAGCCCCATAAGTAACACTAAGCCCACCATGGAAAAAATATTAAGGCCATGATCAAAGAGCCATAAACCGCCTATACCACCAACAATAGCCAGTGGTTGCGCCACCATGATGATCAGAGGTTGAATGAACGAATTGAATTGGCTGGCCAGGACCATATAAACCAGAATAATTGCCATTAGAAAGGTGAAGCTTATATACTTGATCGTCTTACCAAATTCTTCAGCCCGACCAGTCATTTTAATTTTATAACCAAGTGGCAGTATATCACTGGCAGCCGCCATTACTTTGTCTACTGCCGTACCTAATGCGACTTCCGGAGTGGCAAAAAATTCAGCTGAATATTGCAGGTCGTACCTGGAAATGACTGCCGCCCCCAACACCTTTTTAAAATGGGCCACAGTATCCAACCGAACCAGTTCTCCGTTTTTTGCCCTTAGATAAATGCGTCGCAAATCCTGTAGAGTGGCAATTTTTCCGGCAGTAGCTTTGAGGCGAATATCATAGCGTTCACCATCGCCAGGGTCATCGTTATATTTTGCGACATCGAAACCGCCGACAAGGGCATTAACCGCCATAGCCACATCAATGGCTGATAGTTCCAGATCTGCAACCCGAGCACGATCTATAATGAGTTTAACCTGGGGAAGATTTAGTTGCAGATCAAGGTCTACCCGGCCAAGGTCAGGATCTTGGGACATTTTTTTATTTAATTTATGGGCCAGTTCTGCGACCCGACCCAGTTCCGGACCGGTCAGATTAAATTGCAGAGGTTCTCCACGCATACCACCAATGACCGAAACTGGAGCTGGAAATGCCTTAACACCAGGAATATCAGCCAGCTCCTTTCGTAACATTGGTATAAGCTCATATTGTTTTATTGACCGCTCAGCAAGTGGTGTCATGCGGACTGAAATCTCACCGCGAGATACCTGGCCTGTTGCATCAGTGCCGATGGATGAGAGATAGGATGCGATTTCAGTCGGATGTTTTTTTAGAACCTTCTCTATTTCAGCCAGGCGATCATTGGTATATTCAATGGATGAGCCCAGGGGAGTTTTCAGAGTAATGAGGAAATGGCCTTTATCCTCATCCGGCATAAAGCCTTTACCAAGTTGCCCGGCCAGAGGCATAAGCGTCCAAACCACCACGACAGTAAGAATAACCACGACCCAGCGAAAACGTAGGGCAAAAAGCAAGATGGCTTTATAGAGTTGTTCCATGAGCTGAAAACAGGACTCCCAGAAGGTGTAGAGCCAGCCGTGTTTAGTTGTAACTTTTAAAAACCGGGAACAAAGCATGGGGGTGAGGCTGATGGAAATAAAAAGGGAAGTAATAACACCAACCGTCACCACTACGGCAAAAGCGGTAAAAAATCGCCCAATAACTCCTTCCATAAAGATGACAGGAGCAAATATGCAGGCCAGAGAAAAAGTGGCGGCAATGACTGCAAATACCACCTGGTTTGTTCCAGCCAGGGTTGCTTTATCTGGATCCATATCAGGATATTTCTCCCGGAATCTAAAAACATTTTCCAGGACGACAATGGCATCATCTACCACCACACCGATGAGCAGAAGAAGAGCCAGCAAAGTCATTTTGTTAAAGGTAAAGCCTGAAAAATACATCACCACAACTGCTCCAAGCAGGGAAATTGGAATGGCAGTGGAAATAATCAGAGTGGAGCGAAATGATTTGAGAAAGGCAAAAACAACCAGAGCAGCAAAAAGAGTACCCAAGGCAATATGCTCTTTTAAGGCTGCCACAGACTCTTCAATAAAATCACCGTCATTTGAGGCAATTTCAATGCGGAGTCCGGGGGGCAACCCTGGCAGGATTTCATGTTCCAGCTTTTCTTTTACTGCATCAACAATGGCTACTGTATTTGATCCGGTTATTTTGACAATGCCGAGACTCACGCACGGTTGATCATTATATCTGGCCAGCTTACGATTATCCTCCAGGCCGTCAACAACTGTTGCAATCTGCTTTAAACGAATGGCCGCCTCACCACGATGGGCAATGATTAGACCAGCAATATCTCTGACATTATGAAATTCAAGATTGAGCTTGATGAGATCCTCAGTCATGCCTCCAACCAGATAACCTCCTGGCAGTTGAATATGATTGGTCTGGAAAGCTCGGATAACATCACCAATGGTAATTGACAGACCGGCCATGTCCTCAGGTTGTAAATTGATCCTAATGGTTCTGTCACGCTTTCCGCCAATTTTGACTTCACCTACACCCTCAATTGATTCCAATCTTTTTTTAACTATATTCCGGGCGTATTGGTTGAGTTGTTGCAAGGTACGATCTCCAAGCAGGCTCAGCCACATCACCGGTGCAGCGCCAATTTCCATCTTGGCAACCACTGGCGGATCAGCTTCTCTGGGTAAATCTCGCAAGGCCTGATTTACTTTAGCCTGGATCTCGTTAAAGGCCACATCTACATTACGGCTCAGTTTAAGTTTAACTACGACCACGGAAACACCGGGAGCTGATCTGGAGATAATATGTTCAATGCCGGGTGTTGAATTCACCGATGTTTCAATGACATTGGTGACGGTGGTATCAATGATGTCTGGATCAGCACCGATCATAGTGGTGGTGATAGATATCATGGGAAAATCGATCTGCGGAAACTCATCAACCCCAATACGATTATAGCTAACCAGTCCAAAAAGAATGATGACCGCACTGAGCATTGTTGCCATAACATGGCGGTTTATGGATAGTTCGGGCAGGTTCATTGCTGTTTCTCATTAACAGGGGCATTGTCTGTTAGGAATCCGGCTCCGTCAACAATGATCTTTTCATGACCTGAAAGCCCGTCTGTGATCTCAACAAGATTACCCTGCCGATTACCAGTGGTCACCTGACGCTGGCGGGCAATATTATTTTCTAGTTGGTAGACAACCTCTCCAGCCGGACGTCTGACAACGGACCTGGCAGGAACAAGCAAACCGTTGTCATGTTGGCCTATAATGACTGTGCCGTTGATGGTTCCTCCCGGTCGCCATGCGCCAGGATTTTCCAAATAAATAATAATTTCAATAGCCCGGCTGTGAATATTTACCGCTGGCCTGATTTGATTGATTTTCGCCTCGATTATCCTGTTCTTGCTGAGAGGTGAGGTCAGTTTGACCTGTTGGCCGATGGCGAGACTGGCTGAAACATTCTCGGGAAAGGGCAGTACGATACGCAGAAATTGATCTGTAACCATCAGAAAAAGAGGATTACCCTCTTTAACAAAATCACCTTCCGAGATAAATCTTTTCTCGATCCAACCGCCCACCGGGGCAAACACGGAAGTCTTAGCCATGCGTCGCCTGTTGTCAGCCAGACGGGACTTGGCACCTTCTAACTGTTCCTTTAAAGTGATCAGCTTTACCTCAGCATTATCAAAACGTTCCTGGGAGATTGATTTTTTCGCCAGCAAATTCCGGTGACGCCCCAGGGTCTTTTTTTGATTTACTATTAAAGCTTCAAGCCGGTCGACCTCAGATTGCAGTGCCTTCTTTTCAAGTTTTTGCTGCTCACTGTCAATGGTAACCATGGGGCTGCCAGCCTTTACTATTTGGCCAGTATCAACGAAAATTTCTTGTATTCGTCCAGATACTTCGGCTGACACTTCCGGGTTTATTTTCGCTTCAATCCAGCCCATGGACTCTTCTGTGATAATGATTGTGTCTCGGATCACCGGGGTAGCGGTTACAGGTGTCCCCTTGGATCCAGACTCAGCCCAGCTAGTGCTTACGGATGTAATGGCAACAAAAAAAATAACTACGCAATGTAAAATTTTCAGCATTCTCTTTTCTCCATGATGTGACAAAAGAACATCGTCTCTAACGAACGTTAGACAGGATTACAGATTACTCAAAGGAAACTGATCAGTCAAGAGGGCAAAACTTTTTCTGGAGAGGGGGTTGAAGTCCAACGGTACGAAAACGTACGCTAAGGAATTTCGATATCATTATCCAAAGGGGTTGCCTTTTGCAATTGGTAGTGCAAATCTAAACGTCTCAGTTCAACTTTCAAAGTTGAACTGAGCTGCGAGGATGATTAACCAGAACAAATAGAAATTATGTTCGTCCAAAAAGAGCAAGAAAATCCTCCCAAGGACTCCTTTGCTCTTTTTTGTTTGAAATAATGAAACGAGAAATTATGGGGATGTGTTAAATCCTATGAAACTTTTAGCTCAAATGCTTAATTACACCAACTAGTCTTGCTGGCACCCTAATTACACCCTTCACCGCTAACAAGAATTGACCCACCACTTTTTCTATCCTCTCCATTACTATCATTTCCATTTCCATAAATT
>JAOZSN010000031.1 GCA_029939635.1 Deltaproteobacteria bacterium | reverse complement strand
AAAACATGGATGAATCAGAAACTGTGGCAGAAATCAATAACGATTCGCAAAGTGATTTGGACAAAGACACGGAGGTGACGGGATGTTCGACATCATAAAAAACAGTCTATTTACCGGACTTGGCATGGCTGTTGTTGCCAAGGACAAACTGGAAAAGGCGACTAAAAAGCTGGTCGAAGAAGGTAAATTAAGCCAGGAAGAGGCAGAAAAGCTTTTTCATGATCTTGTAACCAGTGGAGAGGGTCAGTGGCGAGATATTGAAGACAAGATAAAAAAATTAATTCAAGATGCTATTGCTGACCTTGATATTAGTTCAAAAAGTGAAGTTGAGGAGCTTCGGAAGCGCGTTGAAGAACTGGAAAAGCTAGTAAAAAAGGAACAATAACCCTGTATTCTGCTCGAGGCCACCCTTATGGACGTTGGAGCGTTACGTAAGCTTAATCGATTCCGGGAAATTTTAAGCGTTTTGGTAAAAAATGGCTTTGAGGACATTGCCCACCGCCTGAAATTCCCTGGCCGCGATTTCATTGGCAAGGTCAGGCCCGAAGATTCTGGAATAAATGGTTGCCATAGGCTACGAAAGACCTTTGAGGAACTGGGACCAATCTTTGTTAAACTCGGCCAACTTTTAAGCCTCCGCCCCGATCTTTTTCCTCAGGAATTTATTACCGAATTCAGGAAACTGCAAGATCAGGTTGTCCCAGTTCCCTTTGAAGAAATCAAACAAGTTGTTGAAAGTGAACTCGGCAAAACGATAGAAAGTCTCTTTTCTCGTTTTGACCAGGAACCCGTTGCCGCAGGTTCACTCGCACAAGTCTATGCCGCAACACTTCATGACGGCGAGATGGTTGCAGTTAAAGTACGGCGGCCGGCAATTGAGAAATGTCTGAAGACCGATCTTCACATTTTAGAAACCATAGCTCCTTTTCTTGAGGATCATCTTGATTTAGCGCGAGCTTACAATCTAAGCCAGGTGGTTAAGGAGCTGAAACGCGGTTTAAAAAAGGAGATTGATTTTCGGTGTGAAGCGCACCACATGAGGGTCGCCACCAGGAATTCAGGTGAAGACTCTTTCGTCCATATTCCGGCTTTGCATGACCAGCTTTGTACAGAAGGAATATTGACAATGGAGCTCATCAGGGGGGAGAAGCTTTCTGCCTGTGAGAATATCACCCTTAACAATCGAAAAAAGATTGCTCAGCAGGGTCTACGGATAATCCTTGCTCAAATCCTTGGTGACGGCTTTTTCCATGCCGACCCCCACCCTGGTAATTTTCTCTATATGCACCCCAACCGAATCTGCCTATTAGATTGGGGTGTCGTGGGGCTGTTGACAAAGAAAAATCGCAACAACTTGGCTGAGTTTGTTGAGGCGGCTGCCTTTCAGGATAGTGAGCGGGTAGTGAACCTGCTTTTGGCGATTATTGATCACCAACCAGAAAATCTCAATAAAAGGCTGTTACACCGGGATATACTCGAGCTCATCACCAATTATCATAATACCCCCTTGGGCCAGGTGGATACCCGCCAGCTTTTCAAGGATATCAACCATATCCTCTGTTCTCACCAATTACAGATACCGAGTGACCTTACCATGATGTTCAAGGCCATTATCGCAGCAGAAGGAACCGCCAGGGGGCTTGACCCGGAGTTAAACATTGCCGAACAAGTCCAGCCTTTTATCCACAAAATACTTGTTGAACGCTATCAACCAAAGGAACTATGGCGAAAACTGCAGAATATCCTTTCACAGCTTTCCATCCTTCATCGTGACCTCCCCCTGCGGGTCCATCAGCTCATAGAGAATCTGGGAAAAGGTGAAATTTCCATCCAACTCCAACATGAAAATCTCCATGAATTCCAAAATACCCTTCAGCACACGGCCAATCAGCTCTCCTTCAGCATCATTATTTCAGCGCTAATCATTGGTTCTTCCATGATCATCACAACCGGTGTGAAGCCTCTTCTGTTCGGGTATCCGGCTATTGGGATCGTCGGCTATCTCATTTCAGCCGTCTTAGGAATAGGTCTCTTGTTCAATATTGTCGACCGGCGCTAAAACAGTCGGTACCCCCATGTGTCAATCAGCTTTGAGAAATGACCCTTTGAAAATGCGGGCATATTTGTGTAGACATTTTCAATTGATCATCAGTAAAGCAGCTTATTGTTACGAATACCACCACCTCCTTCATTCTAAAACTCTTTCCTTCTATTAATACAGTCTCTGCATGGTGCACCTATAGCCGAATTCTCAAAATAGCCAGAACCATTGCCGATTTGGACAATAATGAGTCCATTGAAATGGCTCATGTGGCAGAGGCTATTCAGTACCGACGACTTGATATGCAGAAGTAAATAGGTATTATGCGCCAGGAGTACTACCCATTTAACCCAATGGGATCAGAATTTATATAGCGACCTGTTTGCCAGTCCAGACATCTTTTTAGCCAAAATCTGTATCCAACCGTTTTTTTCTGATATGATTAGCGTAGAAAATGAATTTCAGAAAAGCTAAAGCTTAATGGCAATCATTTTTTTAGTAGCCCGTGTTCAGTTTTCTTCCAGTCAAGGTGCGAAAATGTCAGACAGAAAATCCCATACCGTCACAGCCCATTATGCCGGCAGCTTTTACCCAAAGGATAAGGGCGCATTACAAAAACTGATTAATGATTTCACAGGCCAAGCCACCCCTATCAAAGTACCCTCAACTCCGCTACGGGCCTTGGTCATCCCCCATGCAGGCTATAGATACTCTGGTCTGACGGCAGCGCATGCCGCCTTAACCTTGAAGGACTGCCCTTACAAATCTGTACTGGTGATGGCTCCAGATCACCGGGTTGGTCTCAGCCACGTAGCTATAAGCGCCGCTGATATTTTTTCCACACCTCTAGGTGAAATACCTATCAACCCCTTGGCTGGAAAATTACGCCAAAAATATCCCCACATCTTTGCGGCAAACGATATTTCGGACCAACAGGAACATTCTCTTGAGGTTGTCCTGCCTTTTCTGCAGAGTTATCTAAAAGATTTCAACCTTGTTCCCATGGTTATTGGCCAGCAAGACCCTGGTGAAATTGCCAAAATCCTTGCTACTGAAATAGATAATGACATGTTACTGGTGGCCTCAAGCGATCTCAGCCATTTTCTGAGCGAAGAAGAAGCGGTCAGCAAAGACAAAGACACCTTGGATAGCATTATCGCCCTTGATCAATCACAGCTTACGATCGATGATAATAAGGCGTGTGGCCTTATTCCTATCTTGGTCATCATGGATTTGGCCCAAGAACAGGGCTGGCAACCAATCCTACTGCATTACAGTAACAGCGGTGAAACATCAGGTGACCATGAGCGGGTGGTTGGTTATGGGGCTATTGCCTTTTACGACCGTGAGGAGAATAAGAGCCAAGATATTTCAAAGCAAGAACGCAATGACCTGCTCAAACTAGCCCGCAACACCATCACCCATGCCCTTGGTGTTGTGAAGACAAAAGAAGTACAAAATTTCCAGCAGCCTTATCTTCATCAGCCTAGTGGTGTCTTTATCACCCTGCATAAGAAAGGAAATTTGCGGGGCTGCATTGGCTCCATTATGCCGGTGGAATCTGTTTTAGATGGAATACGTCATAATGCCATTAATGCAGCCTTTCACGACCCCCGCTTTCCCAGCGTTACCCCTGAAGAGTTAGCTGAGATTGACATTGAAATATCCATTCTTACTCCACCAGTACCCATGGCTTTTTCAACCCAGGAGGAATTACTTGCTCTACTTGAACCGAACATGGGGATAATCCTGCAACAAGGGTATAATCAAGCGACCTTTCTCCCCCAAGTCTGGCAACAACTTCCTGACCCGCAACTATTTCTTGAACATCTCAGCCAAAAGGCAGGACTAAGCAAAGATGCCTGGCGCGATCCCCTAATTGAGATCTCAACATATACTGTAATTTCTTTTGCTGAAAAGGAAGGCTGATACTTGAAGTAGTATCTGAACATGCATGAGACAAAATGAACAAACAGAGAGAAAGGAATTAGCGACGCATGCGTAACACGCCAGCCTCCTCCCATACCTGCCAGCCAGCCCCCTGCAACGTCTTAAAAAACGGACGCCCAAAGTAAAGCATCTCCTGGGCCAAAGAAAGACCATAGGATTGGGCAGCCTGGGCGCGAATATTGAGATCATCAGCGATGAGACTATCAAGTTCATCATCCTGGCTTCGTTTTTCAAGGAAATAGAGATTAAAAGAAGAGTAAGAACAAATCTCATCGTGATGATGAATTAATTCAAACAGAGGAGAATCCGCAGCCAAGAGATGGCTGCGGTTAAGAAGATCGCGCCCCATAAGATCAATAACAGCCTGGGGCTGCCAACACTCCAACACTCGACACTCTAAAGGCTTATCTGGGTGGAGAGCACATAACAAATATTCGTCCAGGAAGAGACATTCCCAACTCCCAGGCTTGCCTGCCACCTTGATAAATTCGAAATTTGCCGGTTCAGCCTTACCCTTTAGTGGGTTCATGCTCATCTCACCCAACCGTACACAGAGCAGTTGATCCAACGAGATTGTTGAGCCCACCAGCGGCAAATCTTCGCTATGCAGAGCAGGACCACCATTTTTACAACAGGTAGCGCATTGTTTGCATTTTTGCATAGGGAATGTATTTTTTTAGACTGAGGGAGTAAGGAAGTGAGGTGCTTGACTTAAAAATTCCCCAATGCTGACCACAAAACACCGGCAGCAATGGCAGAACCGATGACCCCAGCCACATTGGGAGCCATGGCATGCATAAGCAGAAAATTAGTAGGATCTACCTTTTGCCCGACGGCCTGAACCACCCTGGCGGAATCAGGGACAGCAGAGACGCCAGCAGCACCAATAAGGGGGTTAATCTTTTCCTTCAAAAAAAGATTCATCAGCTTAGCAAAGAGCAGGCCTCCGGTGGTAGCCACCACAAAAGAGAGAGCCCCAAGAACAAAAATAAAAATTGATTGGGGGGTAAGAAAGGTCTGGGCCTGGGTTGAGGCACCCACCGTAACGCCAAGAAGAATAGTAACAACATCAATCATAGAATTACGCGCGGAGTTGGCCAGCCTGTCAGTTACGGTGGCCTCTTTAAGCAAATTGCCAAAGAAGAGCATACCGAGCAGACTCATGGAACCAGGTGCAAGCAAGCCACAAATCAAAAAGGAAATGATAGGAAAAATAATCTTTTCTTTTTTGGAGACGTTGCGCGGCGCCTTCATATGGATACGCCGTTCCTTATCTGTAGTGAGTAGATACATAATAGGCGGTTGAATAACTGGCACCAGGGCCATATATGAATAAGCAGCAATGGCAATGGGTCCAAGAAGCTCCGGGGCAATCATGGAGGAGAGAAAGATAGCCGTTGGGCCATCAGCACCACCAATAATACCAATGGCACCTGCTTGCTGGGGAGTAAACCCTAGAACCAAGGCACCCATGAAAGTCAAGAAAACACCAACCTGGGCAGCGGCTCCTAGCAAAATAAGCTTGGGATTGGAAAGCATGGTGGAGAAATCTGTCATGGCACCGATTCCCAAGAAAATCAAAGGGGGATAGATACCCTTACTTACCCCTAGATAGAGATAACTCATGACACTACCCACATCATAAACGCCTAAAGGCATGCCAGCAATGGGTGGAATATTACCAATGAGCACACCAAAACCAATGGGCACCAGCAGTAAAGGCTCATAATCTTTGGTAATGGCCAGAAAAATAAAAACCAGGCCAACAACAATCATCAGCGCGTTGCCCCAGGCCAGATGGGCAAAACCGGAGTTGACAAAAAAAGATGTAAAATTCATAACCCCTACCCTATCTCAACCATGGCTTGGCCGTGGGTTACGGCATCACCTGTCCGCACCAAAATCTTCGTCACAACTCCAGCCTGGTCGGCAGTGATAATATTTTCCATCTTCATGGCCTCAAGCACCAATAACTTCTGGCCCGCCAGCACTTTATCCCCTACCCCTACGACAATCTCCAAGATATGCCCTGGGATAGGCGAACAGATAGTGCCAGCACCTGCGGGAGCCGCAGAAGCTGAATGTATAGAAACAGGAGTAGTGGCTGAAACCGGACGTCCCGGCTTAGTAGCTTTTGCAGCCGGCTCAGCTGGGGTAGAAAGATTTTTGACATCATTAATGGCAACCACATGGCGGACACCATTAACCTCAGCAACCACCTCATCGTCAGTAACTCGATTTATACCAACCACATAGGAGGTACCCTTGATCGTCAAAGAATATTCACGCATATTTATTTACCGTCTATAACCTTTTCGCATGTTTGACTGGCGCATGGAGAGACCCCGCACCCGGCCAGAAATTTTCCAAGGAGAATCAAGATCACCATGGCTTTTGAAGGTGATACGCTCCTGTTCTTCTGGAAAATCCTGATGCAGATAAAGGGCAGTGGCAATGGCAAGAAGTAGCTCCTCACTCTTTTGGGCCTCATCCTGCTCAACACGTTGCTCTGCCTTGGGCCGTCGATTATTCTTCAGGGAGGCAGGAAGACGCAGAATCTTTGGCAGAAAAACAACATAGAGGCTAATAATTACCAGACCTGAAAAGATCATGGCCATGCCAAAAAGACTAAAATAAATGGCATTAAATTCTGGAGAGACCAGATTAGAAAAACTTATGAACGAGAAGAAAGAAGAATTCATTACAGAGGAATATTGCCATGTTTTTTCATGGGGTTAGACTCCTGCTTATTTTGCAGCATCCCCAAGGCCTTAACGATACGAAAACGTGTACGAGCAGGTTCAATGATATCGTCGATATAGCCACGTTGCGCTGCCACATAAGGGTTGGCAACAGCATCTAAATATTCCTGCTCCTTATCAGCCAGAAATTTTTCAGGGTTTGATTTTTCCTTGGCCTCACGGCCATACAACACTTCCACCGCACCTTTGCCACCCATAACAGCAATTTCAGCCGTGGGCCAGGCATAGTTGATGTCACCGCGTAAATGTTTTGAACTCATAACACAATATGCACCACCATATGCCTTACGGGTAACAACTGTCACCTTAGGTATAGTGGCCTCAGCATAGGCATAAAGGATCTTAGCCCCGTTTCTAATAACACCATTATACTCCTGGTTCGTACCGGGCAGAAAACCTGGGACATCAACAAAGGTAACCACCGGAATAGAGAAGCAATCACAAAAACGGACAAATCGAGCGGCCTTCACCGATGAGTTGATATCTAGCACACCAGAAAGAACCATGGGCTGATTAGCAACAATACCCACGGGCTGGCCATTGAAACGGGCAAATCCTATAATAATATTAGGGGCAAAATGCTCCTTAACCTCTAGAAAATCCCCATTATCAACAGTTGAGAGGATAACTTCCTTCATATCATAGGCAGCATTGGGATTATCTGGAATAAGGCTATTTAACTGTTCAGCCCGGCGCTCTAAGGGATCATCACTGAGGACAACAGGTGGACTCTCAACATTATTTTGCGGCATAAAAGAGAGTAATCTCTCCACATAGGCCAGAGCCTCCTTGCCATCTTCAGCGGCATAGTCAGCCACACCACTCTGGGAGGAGTGCATATCAGCACCACCAAGTTCCTCAACCGTTACATCTTCATGGGTGACAGACTTTACCACCTTAGGGCCAGTGAGGAACATATAGCTATTGCCCTTAATCATAACAATAAAATCAGTAAGGGCTGGCGAATACACCGCACCACCGGCACAAGGACCAAGAATTACTGATATTTGCGGCACCACACCGCTGGCCATAACATTACGTAGGAAAATATCAGAATAGCCAGCCAGGGCCTCAATACCTTCCTGAATACGGGCACCACCTGAATCATTAAGACCAATGAGGGGCGCCCCGTTTTTAATGGCCAGATCCATGACCTTACAAATTTTTTCGGCTAATGTCTCCGACAGGGATCCACCCAAGACAGTGAAATCCTGGGCATAAATATAAATCAACCGACCATCAATGGTGCCATAACCTGTAACCACCCCATCGCCTGGAAATTGCGTCTTTTCCATGCCAAAAGAGGTACAGCGGTGGCTCTTAAACATATCAAACTCTTCAAAAGAGCCGTCATCAAGAAGGAGATCAATACGCTCCCGCGCCGTCATCTTGCCCTTGGCATGCTGGGCATCAATACGTTTTTGACCACCACCGAGGCGGGCCGCAGCCCGTTTCTCCATGAGCTCATCGAGCTTTTTCTGCATTATGGACATAGGATATATAATTATTTAGGCTGGTGACTAAAGAGTTTTGAAGACAAATCACAGTTTACTACAAAATTCAGTCAATACGCCGTGGCTTGATTTGGGGTGTAGAAAGGCTACCTGTTTCCCACCAGCACCGCTGATTGGTACCTCATGGATGAGTTTACAGCCGCTCTCAGCAGCTGTGGACAACTGGCCCTCTATATCATCGGTACGGTAGGCGAGGTGATGGATACCTTCACCATTTTTCGCCAAAAATTTTGCAATAGCGCTTGTTTCATCAGTAGGTTCAAGAAGCTCTATATGCACATCTCCCAGGGCATAAAAGGCTGTTTTCACCTTCTGGGAGACAACCTCTTCTTCCTTTTCGCAGACCAGACCCAAGGCCTGCTCATAAAAAAGCCGCGCTTGTGCTATGGAATGCACGGCAATACCAATATGATCAATTTTCGTCAACATTGAATTTTACCACCTTAGACGATTTTATTAAAAAAAACTAGGGTTACTGTCTATCCCGGTATTCACCAAACTCACCACGCAAGACATCACAAATTTCACCTAAAGAGGCATAGGCTCGCACACAAGCAATAACCAGGGGCATGAGATTGGTATCTGTTCTAGCCTTATCAGCCAACCGATCCAGGCTGGCAGCTACGTCTGCATTATCACGCTCATGTTTCAATGTGGTCAATCGTGCCACCTGTTCATCCTCAACCTCCGGAGCAACTCGCAGCAGGGGTGGCTTGCTCTCCTCATCCACGACAAAATCATTAACACCTACGATAATACGTTCTTGCTCTTCAATCTCCCGCTGATAATCATAGGCAGAATTTTCAATTTGGCGCTGAATAAAGCCGTCCTCAATGCAGGCCACCACACCTCCACCATCTTCAATACGGCCAATGAGATCTGTGGCCTCCAGTTCAATACGATCAGTAAGTTGCTCAACAAAATAAGAACCCGCCAGCGGATCTACAGTGTTAGCCACCCCAGACTCATGGGCAATAACCTGCTGGGTGCGTAACGCCGTACGTACAGACTCCTCGGTGGGCAAAGACAAGGCCTCATCGCGAGAATTAGTATGGAGGGACTGGGTGCCACCCAAAACAGCAGACAAGGCCTGCAGGGTAACGCGCACAATATTATTGTCGACCTGCTGGGCAGTAAGGGTATTGCCTGCGGTCTGAGTATGGAAGCGCAGCATCCAGCTCGATGGATTAGTTGCGCCAAAGCGTTCCTTCATAATCCGAGCCCACATACGGCGGGCAGCGCGAAACTTTGCCACTTCCTCAAAAAGATCTGACGAGGCATTAAAGAAAAAGGCCAGTCTCCGGGCAAAAACATCTAACTCCAAGCCGGCATCCAGGGCCGTTTGCACATAGGTGATGGCATTGGCCAGAGTTAAACCTACCTCCTGCACGGCTGTGGAGCCAGCCTCACGAATATGATAACCAGAGATGGATATAGTGTTAAAGGCTGGGGTGTTACTACCGCACCACTGAAAGATATCAGTGATCAGGCGCAGACTGGGCCGAGGGGGAAAGATATAGGTACCACGGGCCACATATTCTTTAAGGACATCATTTTGAATGGTACCCTTAATATCAGCCATGGCTACCCCCTGCTTTTCAGCCACCACCACATACATGGCCAGCAGCACCATGGCAGGGGAGTTAATGGTCATGGAGGTGGAAACCTTGCCCAGAGGAATCTTAGAAAACAGGGTTTCCATATCAGCCAGGGTATCAATAGCCACCCCAACCTTGCCCACCTCACCAAGGGCCATATCATGGTCGGAATCATAGCCGATCTGGGTGGGCAAATCAAAGGCCACCGAAAGACCAGTGGTACCGTGATCCAGCAAATAGCGATAGCGCTTATTTGATTCAGCAGCAGTGGAAAACCCCGCATACTGACGCATGGTCCAGAGGCGCCCTCGATACATGGTGGGCTGCACACCACGGGTATAGGGGTATTGACCAGGAAAACCAAGCTGATCAAGATAGTTCTGATCAATATCAGCTGGCACGGCAAGGCGGGGCACCTCTGTATTACCATGATGAATGAAGCGTGCCCGCCGTTCAGGGAAACGCTGTAAACTCTTAGCTAACTGGTTATCAGCCCATTTCGTATATGCTGGATGATTGCTCATGAAAATTCCTATATTTTAAAGATCTAACCATAATTTTTGGAGAAGCTGTACTGCTGTTTTTTGAGGACTAGCTTCATGTTTGTGCAAAGCGGCCAATGGTTCAAGTTTCTCCCTGATCATATCTAGTCCCCAGTCAACCACCTCACGGTTACGACTCACCTGGCGGCGTCGGTTCATCTCGCCACTCTCAGAATGCAAAGATTCTAACTCCGCAATCAAGGCGACCAACTGTTCAATGCCTTGCCCTTCACTAGCAATGGTTCGACAAACCCGAGTAGGAAGTCCGTACTTGTCCTCACGCTGCCTGGCCACCCCTTCCAAATCCATGGCCAGGTTCTCAGCACCGCGCAGATCATTTTTATTTACAACTAACAGGTCTACCACCTCAAGCAGGCCAGCCTTCATAGCCTGAATATCATCGCCTAAGCCAGGTGCCAGAGCAAGCAAGGTCAAGTCAGCCAGGCCAATAATGTCCATTTCAGACTGCCCTACACCGACTGTTTCAATTATAATCTTACTACAGCCACTGGCTGCCATGATCCGCACTGCAGAACCAGCTGCAGAGCAAAGGCCCCCAAGACGTCCTCGGGTGGCCATGGACCGAATTACCACATCAGGATCTTTGGCATGACGCATCATTCTGATGCGATCACCCAAGATAGCACCACCAGAGAGCGGAGAAGAAGGGTCAATTGCAATAACACCCACCCGTTCACCGTCAGCGCGATACTGTTCAATTAAACGAGAGGTGAGGGTGGATTTGCCAGCACCGGGAGGGCCAGTAATACCAAGGACCAGGTAATTACAGACAAGGCTATCAAGATGGCTAAGGACGGCTTCACTGCCTTCCTGCTGGTTTTCAACCAGGGTTATAGCGCGTCCAATAGCACGGGGTTGCCCTGCAGTAATACCCGCTAAAATGTCATCGATACTTTTCATTAGGACAGATTACTGCTCATCACAGACAGCAGCAAAGGCCTGCACAACTTCTTCCAAGGATGTACCTGGGGTAAAAACTGCCTTAATGCCTGCGGCCAGTAAAACAGCCACATCATCTTCAGGAATAACCCCACCGCCCAATACAGCTATATCAGCAGCCCCACCATGGCGAAGCTCCTCAACCACCGCAGGGAAAAGACGCAAATGCGCACCAGACAAGGACGAAAGGCCAACAGCAGCCACATCTTCCTGAATTGCCGCTGCAGCTATTTCAGCTGGGGAACGACGGATACCGGTGTAAACCACCTCATAGCCAGCATCACGCAAGGCTCGGGCAATCACCTTGGCGCCACGATCATGACCATCAAGACCAGGTTTACCAATAAGAATTCTATGTTTTGTTGTCATATAAAAACTTCCTTGCACAACGCACCAAGATGGCCCAAATCCTCACATACGTGGACACCACCATCCTGCAATGCCTTAATTTTCCCCAGAGCTGTACCAGCATTACCACTGACAATAGCACCGGCATGTCCCATGCGCCGCCCAGGAGGTGCCGTAAGGCCAGCGATAAATCCCACCACAGGTTTTGTCATTGAACTTTGAATAAAATCAGCGGCCATTTCTTCGGCATCACCACCGATCTCACCCACCATGACCACGCCATGGGTTTCATCATCTGCCTCAAAGGCGGCTAAACAATCGATAAAATCAGTACCATTTATGGGATCACCACCAATACCAATACAGCTGGTCTGCCCCAGGCCTTGACGGCTGAGTTGTTCCACAACCTCATAGGTAAGGGTACCTGAACGTGACACCACACCAATGGGACCGCCGGGGGTGTGAATGGGACCAGGCATAATGCCCATTTTGCACTGGCCCGGAGTGATGATACCAGGACAATTAGGGCCAAGGAGTCGCACTGTCCCTCCTTGAAGAAAATTCTTCACCATAAGCATATCCATGACAGGAATTCCCTCGGTGATACAAACCACCAAATCAACACCACTTTCAGCCGCTTCCATGATGGCATCGGCCGCAAAGGGAGGAGGCACAAAGATAAGACTGGCAGTGGCCTTGGTTTCAGCCACGGCCTGGGCCACCGTATTATAGACAGGCACCCCATCCATCTCCTGGCCACCCTTGCCCGGCGTTACACCTGCAACAATATGCGTGCCATACTCCTGGCATTGCCTGGCATGAAACTGCCCTTCACGCCCAGTGATACCCTGCACGACAACACGGGTGGATGAATCAACAAAGATACTCATGCTGCACCTCCAGAACCAACAATATCTGCCACCTTGGCCGCCGCATCAGCAAGATTAACAGCCGTAATCAAGGCAAGATCAGAGTCAGCTAAAATCTTTCGCCCCTGCTCCACATTGGTGCCCTCCATACGTATTACCACTGGTACGGTGAGATCCACCTTTTTGGCGGCCTGCACAACACCTTCAGCCAGCACATCACAGCGTAGGATACCACCAAAAATATTAATGAGGATGGCCTTCACATTGGGGTCAGCAAGGATGAGACGAAAGCCATTCTCCACCATCTCAGCATCAGCACCGCCTCCCACATCCAAAAAATTAGCAGGAGCTGCGCCAGCCTGTTTAATGATATCCATGGTGGCCATGGCCAGACCAGCGCCATTAACCATATTGCCCACATTACCATCAAGATTGATAAAATTAAGGTTGAAACGAGAGGCCTCAACCTCCAAGGCATCCTCTTCCATTTCATCACGCAAGGCCAGCAAATCTTTATGACGGTAAAGGGCATTACTATCCACATCCACCTTGGCATCTAAGGCCAACACCTGCTCATCAGCAGTGACCACCAAAGGATTAATTTCAAGCATAGAACAATCGTTTGTCACAAAAAAGGTATAGAGGCGATTCAGCAGAGCAATAAAAGATTTGAAGGCTGGGCCAGTAAGCCCCAAGGCAAAGGCAACCTGACGACCATGATAGCCCTGCATGCCACTCAGAGGGTTAATAGCCAGTTTAAAAATCTTCTCAGGACTTTTCTCAGCAACCTCTTCAATATCCATACCACCTTCAGTACTGGCCATAACCAGAATGGAGGCAGTGGCACGATCAATAAGGAGAGCCAAATATAACTCTTGGGCAATATCAAGGCCCTGCTCCACCAGCACCTTGCCCACCTCTTTACCCTGGGGGCCAGTTTGCTTGGTGACCAGGGTCATACCCAAGATTTCATTAGCCACAGTCGCCACATCATCACGATTATGAGCCAGCTTAACACCACCACCCTTACCGCGACCACCAGCATGGATTTGGGCCTTGATGACTACCGGAAAGGCACCAAGATCATCAGCAGCAGCAACGGCCTCCTCAACAGAAAAAGCTACCTGTCCGGAAGGAACGGCAACGCCCTGGTTACGAAAGAGATCTTTGGCCTGGTATTCGTGAATTTTCATAAATTAGGTAAATTAGGTTGAAGGTTCATGGCAGGGTTATTTTGCTTTGTGGTTCAGGATTGTTCGGGGAGGAGCTGTTTACTTGCCCACACCTCTCACTCCGGAAAGACCGTTTGGCTCTGGGGAATATTAACGTTTGGAGAAAGAGGAGAGAGGGGGTGGTTTTCTCCGCGTCGTCCAGAAATTTCCGTAGCATTTCGTTAATGAACGAAGAAAAACACGTACCTATTTTCAGCAGCGAAGCGCGTGATAAAGTGTTTTTCGCAGTGAATTTACGAAATCAAGGACATTTTACACCCCTCAAGGGGGTACTGAACAGAGTGTCAAAGCGGAGCCCCCCCTCCCTCCGGCGTACTACCACAATCTAAAAAATCACCCCAAACAACTAGCAAAAGCATCCTTAATCTCATCCAACACAATAGGATCATCAATAGTAGAAGGCATCCGATAATCCCGCCCCCCAGCAATGGCTCGCATGGTTCCGCGCAAAATTTTGCCCGAACGGGTTTTAGGCAACCGATTCACCACAGCAGTAATTTTATAACAGGCAATGGGGCCAATCTTCTCGCGTACCATCTGAGTCAACTTTTTGCTTAACTCGGCAGGATCAGGCTCAGCACCAGCCTTTAAAACCACCAAACCAACCGGCATCTGCCCTTTCAACTTATCATCACAACCAACCACGGCACATTCCGCCACATCTGGATGGGTAGCAATTACCTCTTCCATGGCACCAGTGGAGAGACGATGCCCTGCGATATTAATGACATCATCAATGCGGCCCATGACAAAAACATAGCCATCCTCATCAATATAACCGCCGTCACTGGTCTCATAATATCCATCAAAATTAGTCATGTACGATTTGACAAATTTTTCTTCATCACGCCAAAGAGAAACTAACGTACCTGGAGGCAATGGTAATTTAACAACAACATTACCCTCCTGGCCTGGCCCGATCTCATGGCCAGCATCATCAACAATGCGCACGTCATACCCAGGCACAGCCTTGGTTGGAGAACCAGCCTTTACAGGGAATTCTTCAATACCACGACAATTGGCCACAATGGCCCAGCCAGTCTCAGTCTGCCACCAATGATCAATGACCGGTACACCGAGAAGATCACTGGCCCAATGATAGGTATCAGGATCAAGGCGTTCACCTGCAAGATATAAGGCCTCAAAACAGGACAGATCATATTTGCGGCATAAATCACCGTTGGGATCTTCTTTTTTAATGGCACGAAAGGCGGTGGGAGCGGTGAACATAACCTTAACTCCATGTTCAGAGATAACCCGCCAGAAAGCACCGGCATCAGGAGTACCAATGGGCTTACCCTCATAAAAGACAGTGGTACAACCAGCCAACAGAGGAGCATAGACAATATAAGAATGGCCCACCACCCAGCCCACGTCTGATGCTGACCAAAACACCTCGCCTTGATTGAGATCATAAATATTTTTCATGGACCAGTTAAGGGCCACAGCATGACCACCATTATCACGCATAACACCTTTAGGCATACCAGTGGTACCTGAGGTGTACAAAATATAGAGGGGATCTGTGGCCTGCACGGCAACACAGCCAGCAGGGCTGGCAGCAGGTAAAAGGTCATGCCAGAAAAAGTCTCGCCCTGCCTTGAGATCAGACTTAACGAATTCGCGCTCATGAATGAGCACCGTATCAACACTATGCTCAGCAATATCTATGGCCTGATCAACCAAGGGGAGATAGGCAATAGTCTTCTTTCCCTCAATAGCACCAGAAGCAGTAACAATGAGCTTGGGTTGGGCATGATCAATACGGATGGCCAGTTCATTGGGGGCAAACCCGCCAAAAACTACGGAATGAATCGCGCCAAGACGGGCACAGGCCAACATGGCAACTGCGGCCTCAGGGATCATGGGCATGTAGATAATAACGGTATCACCCTTAGTTACCCCCTTGTCCTTAAGCACACCAGCAAACAGAGCCACCTGCTCCTGCAACTCAGCATAAGAAATTTTACGAGTGGTATCAGTCACAGGACTGTCATATATAATAGCGACCTGCTCACCACGCCCAGCCAAGACATGGCGATCAACAGCGTTATAACATGTGTTAAGCTCAGCCCCGGCAAACCAACGATAGAAGGGAGGACGCGAATCATCAAGAACAACATCTGCCTCCTTGATCCAATCGATACCTTTAGCTGCCTCAGCCCAAAATTTCTCAGGTTCAGTTAAACTCTGCTCAAAAACCTCGTTATATCCCATCTCTTTCTCTCCCTTACCCCAATTTATTGACGACATGAAACACACCGCCACAGCCTGCAAAACATAGGCAGAAACACCCACGTAGTATCACCTAGCCCAAATTCATAGCATTTCAACCTTTCTTTGTCAATAACTGGGCCCATAGCCTTGACGGACATAGTAATATTGATAGGATGGTTGGCAGAGGATCTGAAACCCACAACTCAAAATATGAAACCCACAACCGACCGTCTATGTTCACCACTTTAATTTCAGACCTGCAGCAAGGCCATTTTCCAGATCCCGTCAGTCTGCGCGGACGCTTGCATGCTGCCCTGGTAAAAAAGCTGGCCATGCTACGCCTGGAAATTCAATTCCGTCACCAAGATGAAAAAATAAACCCAAACGCCAACCATATGCTCTGGGCAGCCTTGTTGTTAGAGGATAATGAATCTATTGCCATAATCATTGATATCCTGCTCACTGAGGCACTTGACCAGGCTCAGGCCCGCAGAGGGGCAAAGAATCGGCAACCGATTTTAGACCAACAAAAAATTTTCCAGCAAAGCTGCACAACCTTACTTCAGCTTGTAACCAACCCAATCCTAGTAAAACAACTCCAGCAAAAAATAAAAAAAGTTACCGATTACAGCTAGTTGATTAGTTATGATTCGTTGACTTTTTCACAGCGCAGGCTATTATACTTGCCTTTGAATACCATTAAAAAATGACTAAACCTTGACGCATATAGCGCCGGGTGTACACTGGTCACAGCTTTACCACTGACTACCTGCGTTGTCGATTTTCGCCACTGCATAATTTTTGTTTTTTAGAGATATCATATGTTGACTTTGTCCACGAAAATTTCATACACTCTTCTGGTTTTACTCCTCTGCCTGGGACCACCTCAGCTTTTTGCTGACGAGTCACTCTCTGGTGATGACAAAGATGAGCTAGACCAGCTGATGATGCTTCTTGACAAACATACTGAAATCGCCACAGAGACACGAATGAATGCCGATTATATCCCTGGTATGGTTACGGTTCTCCAAGGCGAAGAACTTGAGGCACGCGGTGTCCGTTCCCTGGCCGAGGCCCTCATCCTGGTGCCAGGTATTGATGTGTCAATTAACAATGGTGGCACTCCCAGCCTGGTTAGTCGTGGCATCGGTAGCGCCTATGCGGCATCCACAAATATGATCCTTATTAACGGTACACCCATGAACAATGCCTTCACTGGCAGCGGCAGCGGCGTGGCCACCGTACCCATTGAACAGGTAGAACGCATTGAAGTAATCCGCGGCCCTGGTGGGGCAATTAACGGCGAGTTTGCCTATAGCGGCATCATCAATATCATCATTCGAGAAACAGGAAACCGCCTCTTTGCCAGTGCTGGACGCTATGACACCTACCAAGGTGGCGGTCTGTTTAGCTGGCAGGATGCCCAAGAAACAACTCTCCTCTCTATCAACCTGGCGGGCTCCAAAACTGATGGTGCCGACCATTATGTAGGTCCGGACGCCTTTGGCCATTACGGCACAGCCAATGAGGCGCGGCAAGCACTTACCGGCTTTACCACCTTAAAATATCATGACTTCACCTTACTGGGCCATATCATTGATGGTGGCCAAGGTGAATTCTTCGGGGTCATGCCTGTTGGCAATATGCCCATCCATCAAAATGAGATTACCATCAGCCAACAGTACAAGACCATTGAGGCACGGCAACTTCTGCACCTCAACCCTGAGCTGGATCTCCATGTCAAGGCAGGTTGGCAGGAGTATCTATTAGAACAAGATCCAACCTATATGCTGCCATCAGGCTATAACAATCCCGCTTTAAACGGGGGGTCAGCCTACAGCAACGGTGTCGCCATTGCTATGCTAACCCGTGAACAAAAATATTTTGTCAACGCTGACACCACCTGGCAGGGCTGGCAGGATCATACCCTGCTGGTAGGTCTCTCATACAATTACTACAAGATGAAAGATCTCTGGCTGGAGACCAATGTTGACTTGACAACTACCACACCTCCATTCTTTAGCGCTACCCCTTGGCAACGCTACACCGGTGCCAATAATCTCATCGTTCCAGAGGATGCCCACCGCCACCTGGTCAGTTTTTCGCTACAGGATGAATACTCCATCACTGACACCATCCATCTCACCAGTGGCCTGCGCTTTGACCAGTACAGCGATGTGGGTGAAAGCATTACCCCCAGAATAGCAGGGGTCTGGAATCCCATAGAGCACCATATTTTCAAGGCCCAGTATGCTCGGGCCTTTCGGCCTCCCACCTTTATGGAACTCTATGGCAATAATAACCTTATCAGTGGCAATAAAGATATCACCCCTGAGAAGGTAGACACCTTTGAGATTGGCTACATCTTCCGTAACGAACGTCGTACTGGCAAGGCTACCATCTTTTACTCTGACCACTACGACCTCATAACCCTGCGCCCCACAGGTAACACTTTTGCCTATACCAACTCTGGTGGTGCCATTCAGCAGGGTATCGAGTTTGAACTGAAAGAACAACTCACCCGTACTTTGCTATTTGACGGCAACCTCTCTTATGTAGACACAGAGGATAAAGACACAAATACAGATATTACTGGTGCCCGTAATTGGCTAGCCAACGCTAGTCTAATCTACCAACCCTTCTCATGGACAAGCATGTCTGCCCAATATCGCTATGTGGGCGAACAATATCGTCATCCCAATGATAATAGAGAAGACCTGAAGAGCTATAATGTCGTAGATCTCACCGTCTCACTCTTTCCCACTCCAATGCCTGGTCTTACCATGCGAGTGGGTGTTAGTAATGTTTTTGCTGAGGATGTCCGCTGTGCCTCCTCGGCAAGATCCACCTATGATAGTTTCCAGGGCTATCCAGACGACCTGCCCACCCAGGATCGATTCTGCTGGCTACAATGTAGTTACGAGTTCTAAGGCAGAAGTGAAACTACCTACAAACCTGCATAAGGTCAGCTTTGGCCTCTTTCTCTGCCTGCTACTACAGCTCATGTGCTGCCTTGAGCTTATGGCTTCTGATTCACCAGAGTTGCGTCGCCTACGTGCCGGTATGGATCTCTTTCCAAGCTTTCTGGCCGCTGACACCCAGATCAGACAGAAAAAAGCTGAGGATGGCAAACTCCATATTGCCCTTATTTACAACGACAATCCACGACGAGCAGAACAACAGGCTGAACATCTTCGCCAGATAGGAAAAATCAAAAATATTCCTCTGAAGGTGCAGGTCATGCGCCCCCAAGATCTCCGCAAAAATAACGAGCTTCTCGCGGGCATCTTCATTACCCAGCCCCATCTCCCTCAACTTCCCAAGGTAGTACATCACGGCAAAACACATTCCGTCATTACCTTTTCTCCCTTTAATGGCGATGTGGCCCAAGGTATTAGCGGTGGCATCTCAGTGACCGCTCGTATCCTGCCCAAGGTTAACATTCCTACCGTCAAGGCCTCAGGCCTGCGCATAAAACCCTTTTTTCTCCGCATTGCCTCTCTCTACGAATAAGGGGAAACGCTGATGCATTTCCCACGTAACATCTTATCAAAAGCCAAAGCCGGTCCCTATAATGCCCGTCTCACCCTGATATTTGTTGTTCTTGCTGCTATCTTAGAAGGCACCTTGGCAGGCTACTGGTTCTTTATCCTGCAACCAAAACTTGAAGGAGAGATCTCAGCCTACTCCCACTCCCTCTCCCAGGCCCAGGCCGAAGTTCTTGCCCTGGCATTAGCAGAACATCACGGCAAAGAGCGTGTTGAACGACTAAGCCTGATCATGGATAAAATTCTGCTATTCAGGCTGCCGCAATCAGACAAACCTTTTACCAAAAATATCAGCCTGGAGATTGACTACGACGCCATTGCCGCCCCAGACCTCCAGCTTGACTTTAGCCGTGGTGAACCCGATCCGAAAAACTGCCTTATTATCGACATCCCACTCTACTCACCAACGAGCAAGGAACTACTTGGCATTGCCCAATTCAGCAATAACCTGTTGATTCTTGATGATCTAAAACAAGATGTGCGTACCAAACTCACGTTTGGTTCCAGTCTTATCATCCTTCTCCTGGTCATCGTCTGGCTCACGGTTGCCCGGCTCAGTGGCCGACTCTCAGCCTATGCCAGTGAGCTTGCCCAGGCCCACAAAACAACGCAACAAATCATTGCTTCTTTGCAGGATGCTCGAATTGTCCTGGATAAAAACGGCTTTATTGTTGAAATCAATCCTTATACCGTCCATATCCTTCTTTATGGTGAAGATGAACTGCTAGGCAGGCATATCAGCTCATTTATGGAAGATAGTTCCTTTCTCAAAGACGACCACCTGCTGCGCTTTCAATCTAAACTCATCATGGACAATACTGAGCTTATCTTTATTGCCCGGGATGGCAGCCGACGTGAGGTGATGGTTTCTGCCGCTTTCATTCTCTCAGAGCAAGGTGAACTTTCTGGCATTATCTGTATGGGCAAAGATATCAGCGCCCTGAAAAATGCAGAACGCCAACTTGAAGAAAAAAGGGTGCAGATGGAACATCAAGGCCGACTAAGTGCCTTAGGAGAGATGGCCACAGGCATGGCCCATGAAATAAACCAACCTCTGTACATCATTCGACTGGCCGCCGACTGCTTAGGGGATTATTTTTCTTTCAAAAAGCCCGATAGTCAAGAGGCAGGAGATGTTAAAAAGATTCTTGACCAGGTGGATCGCGCCAACACCATTATTACCAATATGCGCTCCTTTGCCCGGGCTGATGTGCGAGCCTTAAGTGGGCAAAACATGGCTATACCCATTAACCTTGCCTTATCATTTTTTCGGGAACAGTTTCGCCAACATACTATTGAACTCCATGAAGATATTAGTGATGATCTGCCCATGGTCCTTGCTGATCCCCAAAAATTTGAACAAATTGTAGTCAACTTCCTGTCAAATGCACGCTATGCTGTGAATGATCGCTTGCTCTCATCTTCTAGCCCCTACACACCTTACATCACTGCCCGTCTCTTTCGTGAAGACGAAAAAATTATTTTTACTGTGGAAGATAATGGTATTGGCATGGACGAAGAGACACGCAACCGCTGTATGGAACCATTTTTCACAACCAAAGAGGTTGGCCAAGGCACTGGCTTAGGCCTTTCCATCATCCATGGCATTATCATTGAAATGGGTATGAAAATTGAAATTGACAGTACCCCAGACCAAGGGAGCTGTTTCAGAGTGGTTATGGAGGCAGTAGACTGTGACTAAACAACGAATCGCAAAATTTTCAATGATGATCTACGAAAGTTATCTTCATGAAAAATATAACTTATCTCAACATTCTGCGGTTCGTTGCTTATAATCACTTTTCACATTGCCTTTTGCCCTGCCAATAGTTTACTATTACCCCTCATCCAAACCTCCTTTCCCACCTCAGAAGAAGCCATACCATATGGAAGAAATATCTGCCCTCAAAGGCCGCCTGCTCCTGGTAGACGACGAACCTATCATCCTGGAATTATTACAACGTCAACTGGATCTACGCGGCTTCACTACAAAAATTGCGACCTCTGGCCACGAAGCTTTAGACACCCTCTCATCCTTCCCCATTGACATCGTGGTTACAGACATAAAAATGCCGGGCATGGATGGCATGGAGCTCTTAAAAAATGTCCGCAAAAACTATCCTGATCAGGAGATTATCATGGTCACCGGCCATGGAGACATGGATACTGCCCTGGAGGCCATGCGCCTGGGCGCCTATAATTTTTTGACCAAACCTGTGGGTGTTTCTGAGTTAGTTGCCACCTTGGACAACTGTTTGGAAAAACTCAAGCTGGAACAAGAAATAGCCAGCAAGCAAAAAGCCCTGCAAAAGGCCCATGACGAACTAGAAATCCGCGTCAACAAACGCACCGCAGAACTTACCCGTTCCAATGCCCTGCTTGAAGATGAGATTGCCCTCAATAGCTCGGTGATTGAGGAAATTCGCCAAAAAGATGCTCGTCTGCGCCAGGCCCAGAAAATGGAGGCCTTAGGTTCTCTGGCAGGAGGCATTGCCCATGATTTCAACAACTTGCTCATGAGTGTCCAAGGTCATGTCTCCATGCTGCTCTCTCTCTGTGATAGTCAGCGCCCGGAACTCAGTCATCTTATTAGTATTGAAAAACTGGTTGAAAGTGGTGGTCGCCTCACCAGACAACTCTTAGGCTATGCCCGCAAAGGTCAGTATGATGTGCGCGTCCATGACCTACATGATATCATTACCACTGTCAGTGAGACATTTTCCCGAACCCGTAAAGACATTACGCTAAACAGCAATTTTACCCCCCATTGCCTGGCCATCAAGGCAGACCAGGGCCAACTGGAACAAATCCTTTTTAACCTGCATATAAATGCTGCCGATGCCATGCCCAAGGGCGGCACAATCTCCATCACCACCGAGATTGTGCCCTTTGCCAAGGTAAGCGACAAACTACTCAAGGGTATTAACGGGGACTATATTCATTTCTCTCTCACTGATACCGGCGAAGGAATCCCTGCTGAAATCCAAGAACATATTTTTGAACA
>JAOZSN010000030.1 GCA_029939635.1 Deltaproteobacteria bacterium | reverse complement strand
TAGAGAACTGGGAGGAGGCAATGATGATGGCCGCCGCATTGGTGAAACCATTAATGACCGGATGGGACAGAAAATTTACCACCATTCCTAAACGGAGAACGCCCAGTGAAAACTGAAAACAACCAACAACCAGAGCAAGAACAATGGCGTAGGCTATAAATTCAGGCGAACCAGCCGTGGCCAGAGGCTCAAGTGATGCCGCTGACATAAGAGATACAACAGCAACAGGACCTGTACCAAGCTGACGACTGGAACCAAACAGAGCCGAAACCATAGGCGGCAGGAATGCAGCATACAGACCATAATAGGCGGGCAGACCAGCCAACTGGGCATAGGCCATGGATTGAGGAATCAATACCATGGCTACGGTAATACCAGCCATCAGATCGAGTTTAAAAGCCGATCCATTATAACCCTTGAACCAGTCAAGGAACGGAAAAATCTTTGTTAACATTACTTTACACCTTGAGCTATTCAACCCCTACAAAACTTACTGGAGCTGATTAAATTGGTAGCTTGAGGAAAAATCAGTGATTATAGTTATGCTCGTTCCCACAGACCATCTCCCTGGTTGCAGGTACACAACTTCCAGTTTTCCCTCTCCTCAACATTTTTCATGAAGGATTTAAATCCTCCTCTGCCCAGTACATAGACTGGGTTAAAAAAAACAAACCACCAGGACATACGACCACAAGATAATGGATAGGTGCAAAAAACCTTGTTACTTTATGTCTTTACGGTTTACTAAACAATACTTAATTAAATCATTAAAAAATGTGTGGCTAGTCATAGCGCTCTTACCGATAAAGTCAAGGAGAAAAACCGTAAATCACAGTTTTCTCCAAACCCACTCTGTTAGCAAAAATAGGCGAAACTACCGAGAGATAACAGCAAATACAAATGGCGATACAAATAGAACAGATACTCAACATCCTGACTGAGGAAGTTACAAGCTACCAGGTTCCAGTGGTAGATCTCATTGCCGTACAGACCAGAGACCCCTTTAAGGTATTGGTGGCCACCATTCTTTCGGCTCGTACCAAGGATGAAACAACGGCCAAGGCTGCAGCACGTCTGTTCAGCCAGGCCGATGATGTGGCTGGCCTGGCCTCCTTGACAGAAGAAGAGATACGAAAACTCATCTACCCTGTAGGATTTTTTAAAAATAAGGCAGGTTATCTGGCTAAGCTCCCTGCCGCCATGGCCAAGCATAACAATCAAGTACCGGAAACCATGGAGGAGTTGTTGGCCCTGCCCGGAGTGGGCCGTAAAACAGCTAACTTGGTACTGGCCGTGGCCTTTGCCAAGGATGCCATCTGTGTAGACACCCATGTCCATCGCATTATGAATATATGGGGCTATGTGGACACAAAAACACCGGAAAAAACGGAAATGGCACTACGGGAGAAATTGCCTCGGCGATACTGGCAAAAGGTAAACTCCATCTTGGTTGCCTTTGGCCAGGGAACCTGCAAACCGGTTGGCCCCCAATGTGACCGCTGCGTAGTGGCACAATGGTGCCCACAGTTAGGAGTCACACCGCGCCGTCTCCCTGGCAGTAAAGCTGGTACAAACCTGAAACTGATCTCTTGGAACGTTAACGGTATCCGTGCCTTAGAAAAAAAGGGTCTGGTGGATATCGTTCAAGGCCTGGGAGCAGATATTTTTGCCATTCAGGAGACCAAGGCCCAGCCCGAGCAACTCTCCACGGAGCTGACCTCTATCCCTGGCTATCAGGTGTTTTTTCATAGTGCCCAGAAAAAAGGCTATTCAGGCGTAGCAGTGTATAGTCGCCAGCAACCACTCTCTGTGCTTGAGGGAATTGGTCAGGAAGAATTTGACAACGAGGGCAGGGTGCTCACCCTGGAATTTGCCACCTTTTTCCTGGTCAATTGCTATTTCCCCAATGCCCAGCACGGTCTCAAGCGTCTCGACTATAAACTTGCCTTTAATGAGGCCCTGCATACATTTACCAATAAGCTGCGCAGCCCAAAAATGGTGCTCATCTGTGGTGATCTCAATGTTGCCCATAAGGAGATCGACCTGGCCAACCCCAAGTCAAACATCAAAAACCCAGGCTTTTCAGCGCCAGAGAGAGTGTGGATGGATGAGATATTAGCAGACGGCTATATAGACACCTTCCGCCACTTCAACTCAGAGCCGGAACAATACACCTGGTGGAGTTACCGCTTTAATGCCAGGGCCAGAAATATCGGTTGGCGTATTGATTATTTTCTGGTGGATAAGGAGAACATTGGCCGTGTACAAAAAGCAGAGATATTGGCAGAGATAATTGGCTCGGATCATTGTCCGGTGGGGGTAGAGATTACAGCTAAGTGACGGCAGCGCCTTAATAGATAACACCCTTTTTGAATTATCAATACTTCATTGCCTTAAGAATGCCCAGATTCAGCAGATCCTCGGCCAAATCCTCACCCTTTGGTGTCTCCAAAACCTTGGGTATATCAGCCAGGCGAGGGTCATTCATGAGAAGCTCGAAGGCCAAGGTGCCTATCTCGCCCTGACCAATATGCTCATGTCGATCTACCCGGGAGGCCAGTGGCTTTTTGGAATCGTTAACATGGATGAAAAGCAGACGATCCAGACCAATAACTTCAGTAAACTCAGCAAGGGTCGCAGCATAGCCCTGCTCTGTGGCAATATCATACCCTGCCGCAAAGACATGACACGTATCTAGGCAAACCGCCAACCTATCAGCAAAATGACTCTTGCTAATAATGGCTGCCAACTCTGTAAAATCAGCACCCAGCCCTGTGCCCTGACCTGCCGTGGTCTCCAGTAAAATCTTCAACTCCTCCGGTGCCTGGGCCAATACCAGATCCAGCCCTTCCACCAGACGATCAATACCCAGCTCAACTCCAGCCTTACCATGGGACCCAGGATGCATAACAATATTGGCTATGCCCAGGGCATGACAACGTTGACACTCAGCCAGTAAGGCAAGCTGAGATTTCTGCCGAGCCTCCTCCTTGGCTGAGGCAAGATTAATCAGATAAGAGGCATGGGAGCTAATGGGGTACGTTCCCCACTCTTTCCAGGCCAGACGAAAGGCTGTGGCCTCTTCAACCATGATCGGTTTTGCCCGCCACTGTCGCTGATTACGAGAAAAAATCTGTAGGGCGGTGCCATCCACCTGACGAATACGATCAATGGCCAGATGCAGGCCGCCAGCCACAGACATGTGGGCGCCGAGGTACATAGGTAATAAACTCCAGTTTCAAATTTCTAGTTGCCAGTTCCAAATTGTAGAAAAAACTACTCGCTCCTTCCTGTCAACGTGTCTTTTTCATGTTTTCCCATGCCCTCTACATTAATATAAGGTATCTTGTGCTTGATCTATGCAGCTCAGCGGTAGCCAACTTAAAACTGGCAACTAGAAACTTGTAAATTGAAACTGTCGTTAGGCATGAAATTCACCAGGCAAAATATAGGCAAGCTATATCAAGAGCTGGACAAGGGTGGCAGTCACCCAGTCTACCTACTCTTTGGTGAACGCTTTCTCTGCCAGCAGGTAAGCCAGGAGATAATTAACCGTCTGTTACCGGAAGAAAAAAACCGTGAACAGGGTGTAACCAAGGTGGAGGGTGACCAGGAGGATGTTGGCAAGACCATCAACAAGCTACGTACCTTCAGCCTCTTTGGCGGCAGGCAGGTCATCAAGGTTGTTGACTCCCGCCTCTTTCTCTCCAAGGCAGTGGGTAAAAATGTCTGGGCCAAGGCAAAGAAGGCCTTTGACAATGATGAGCTTGACCAGACAGCACGGTTGCTCAGTGAGTTAGCTGGTATCGGTGGTCTGGCTACTGACGACACCTTACAAGATCTCAACGCCAGCCAGTGGAAGAAATTTTTCGGCTTTGCCAGACCAGACGATATTAGCTGGACAAAGGACATTACCCTCCAGCAGGGTAGTGCAGACAAGGGCAGTACGGGCAGCGATGGCCTGCTCATGCAGAGCCTGGAAAATGGTATCCCTGAAAAAAATAACCTCATCATTCAATGTGAAACGGTTGATAAACGTAAAAAACTGTTTAAGGTAATTGACGCTGTAGGCGTTATTGTTGATCTGGCAGTTGATTCTGGCATGACAGCGGCAGCTCGCAAAAACCAGGATGGCGTTATCCGTGACCTGGTGAGCCAGACATTTAAAGAGATGCATAAAAAACCAGGGCCACGGGTAATGGATCTCATCCTGGAGCGTGTTGGTTTTCACCCGGTGGCAGCTGTTCGCGAGGCGGAAAAACTGGCCCTCTATACAGGTGATGATGAGCTGATCAGCGCTGAACATGTCAACGAGGTGACCAGCCAGTCGCGAGAGGAGGCCCTCTTTGAGCTTAACGATGCCGTGGCAAGCCGCAACTTGGCTCGCACCCTGCTCTTGCTGCAACGCCTGTTACATTCCGGTCTCCATGGCCTGGTCATCATCGCTGCCATGCGTAACCTGTTACGCAAGTTACTATTTCTACGTGCCTTGCAAGAGCAGGATGAGCCAAGCTATCAACCAGGTCAGCAATATGGCTCCTTTCAAAAGGGCTATCTGGCCAGAATAAAGGCTCAACAGGGTGATACCGAGTTTTTAAAGGGTCACCCCTTTGTTATCTATAAAGGATTCCAACAGGCTGAAAAATTCTCCCTTCCAGCCTTAAGAAAGGCACTGGCCCGCCTGGTGGAGACCGAATACAAATTAAAAAGCAGCGGAGCTAGGGATTCCCTTCTTTTAGAGAACTTTTTCTTTGCCACGTTGGTCTGAAAAAGGACAGAATATAAAGATATAAAGAAGTTAGAGGAGGTAAAGAAGAAGCGGAAGAATATTATTAATTAGAAGAGTACCTTCTTCTATATTTCTATATTTCTATATTTCTGTAAATCTATACATTCTGTCCTTTTCCTAAATTTGACACTTGAGGAGTAGTTTGCAACAATGAGTAAGACGGATAAAAAATCAGAGGGTGGTGTTGCCACCAAATCAAGACAACAGGTTGAAGAACCACCCCTCTTTAAGGTGTTGCTCCATAATGACGACTATACCACCATGGATTTTGTTATCATGATCCTGGAAGGTATATTCCAAAAGGCCAATGAGGAAGCCACTCGTATCATGATGAATGTCCATCAGCAAGGTATTGGCGTAGCAGGTATTTATACTCGTGATATTGCCGAGACCAAGGTAGCCATGGTGCATGATATGGCCAGAAAAAATGAATGCCCACTCAAGTGCTCCATGGAGCAGGTGTAGGGAATATAATGATAAGTCAAAAAGTTGAAATAGCCCTGGTTATGGCCATTCGAGAGGCCAAGACCCGCCACCATGAACATGTCACAGTGGAGCACATCCTTTATGGCCTGCTGCACGATGATATTACCCGCCAAATTGTTGAGGGCTGCGGTGGTAACCCAGATAGCCTGAAGGTAAACCTGGAATCATTTTTTATCAGTAATATCCAGATCATTGAGCAGGATGGTCCCACCGATCCGATCCAGACCATTGGTTTTAACCGTGTTTTGCAACGAGCCATTGCCCATGTCCAGAGCTGTGGTAAAAAAGAGGTGGACTCAGGCGATGTCTTAGCTGCCATCTTTGCCGAGCCAGACTCCTTTGCCGTCTATTACCTGCAGACAGAAGGACTGAACCGTCTTGACGTGGTAGATTTCATCTCCCACCGTCTGGAACACGCAGAACCGCTGCATACTATCCCCAACCAACCAGGCCAAGAGACTCCCCAAAAGGAGTCAGCCCTAGAAAAATATACTGTTAATCTTTCTGTCAAGGCTGAAGAGGGTGCACTTGATCCCCTCATAGGTCGTCAGCAGGAGTTAGACAGGATCATGCAGGTTCTCTGCCGTCGTCGCAAAAATAATCCCCTGCTGGTTGGTGAACCTGGGGTTGGTAAGACTGCCTTGGCTGAAGGATTAGCAACACGAATCCATGATGGTCAGGTACCAGATCTGCTGGCAGATGTTGTCATGCACCAGCTGGATATGGGTGCCCTGCTGGCAGGAACCAAGTATCGTGGTGATTTTGAGGAACGCTTAAAGGCAGTGATCAGCGAGGTAGAAAAAGAAAAAAATATCGTCCTGGTTATTGACGAAATGCATACCATTATTGGAGCTGGTGCCACCAGTGGCGGTAGTATGGATGCCTCCAACCTGCTTAAGCCTGCCTTGCAAAACGGTGTGCTACGCTGTCTTGGCTCTACAACATATGAGGAATACAAAAACCATGTGGAAAAGGATCGTGCCTTAGCCCGCCGCTTCCAGAAGATAGATGTGGAAGAGCCGTCTGTGCATGATACTACAGCCATCCTCAAGGGCTTGAAATCTCGCTATGAAGAACACCATGATATCACCTATTCCAATGCGGCCATCCGCACCACCGCAGAGTTAGCCAATCGTTTTATTAATGATCGCTTTCTACCGGACAAGGCCATTGATGTGCTGGATGAGGTGGGTGCAGCCTTCCGCCTGACCCGTGGCAACAAGAAAAAACGTACCATCACCGTGCGTGACGTGGAGGCAGCCATTGCCAAGATGGCCCGTATTCCGGCCAAGAACATTTCCAACACCGATGCTGAACAGCTCAAAGGATTGGAAGGCACCCTAAAGCTGCTCATCTTTGGCCAAGATAAGGCCATCGATACCATGGTAACTGCGGTAAAACGGAGCAGGGCGGGCTTAAATGACCCCTTGCATCCCACAGGTGCCTTCCTCTTTGCCGGGCCCACAGGTGTTGGCAAGACAGAGGTGGCTCGCCAACTCGCCCACTCTATGGGCATCCACTTTGAGCGCTTTGATATGAGCGAGTATATGGAAAAACATGCCGTGGCACGCCTTATTGGTTCGCCTCCAGGTTATGTGGGTTTTGACCAAGGTGGTCTGCTCACCGATGCCATCCGCAAGCACCCTTACTCGGTGCTGCTCCTAGATGAAATTGAAAAGGCCCATCAAGATATCTTTTCCATCCTCCTCCAGGTTATGGATCATGCCACCCTTACCGATAATGCCGGGCGCAAGGCAGATTTTCGTAATATTATTATCATCATGACCACCAATGCTGGAGCCCGGGAGCGGGGAGGTCAATCCATTGGGTTTGGCAGTTCCAAAAAAGGTGACAACACAAAGGCAATCAAAAACCTTTTTGCCCCGGAATTCAGGAACCGCCTTGATGCAATTATTTCCTTTAACTCCCTAGAATTACCGGTGGTGAAAAAAATTGTTGATAAGCTGATCATGGAGTTATCAGCCCAGCTTGCCGAGCGCAAGGTGACCATCTCCTTGACAGAGGCAGCCCGCTGTTGGCTCGCCAAGGAAGGATTTGATCCAGATTTTGGAGCCCGCCCCTTACGCCGCCTTATCATGAGCGAAATTGGAGATACCCTCTCTGAAGAAATTCTCTTTGGCCAGCTCAAAAAAGGTGGGGAAGTAGAGGTTGATCACCAGAAGGACGATTTCTCCTTTTCTTATCACTAAACCCCTTTGTGCATCTCAGGATATAAACCATAGCTATTTTACCTTTCGCCTTTTTCTACCCAGGTGTTTGCTGACCCTAGAACAAAACCAACTCAACCTAAAAACTTGTAATCATTTCAACACTTTCAACATAAAGAGGATTTTTTATGCGTCTTACCAAGTATCATGCTCTATTTTTTGCCCTGGCCCTGTCCCTTAACGCCTGCTCCAATGGCAGCGACACCGAGGAAAAAGCTCCGCCAGCAACCACCCATAAGACAGAGGCAGCAGCCCCAGCAGGCTCTGCCCATACCCCCCAGATTGCTGACCCCAAAAGTGATGCGGCCTTATCTGGTACCGTCCTGGAGACCTTTGATAGTGGAGGCTACACCTACCTACAACTTGATAATGGTCATGAAAAGATATGGGCCGCCATATCTTCTGCAACCATAACGGTTGGTCAGCAGATTGCGCTGATCAATGGCCCAGTGATGAAGGATTTCCATAGCCGCAGCCTTGATCGTACCTTTCCAGAGATAATCTTCTCAGCTGGTATCAAGGGGCAGAAAACCGCAAAGACAGAAGAGACAAAATCAGGCGCTAACCCCCACGGTGCAGCCCCAGCTGATGCCGAGGCCTCCTTTATGTCGGCCTTAAAATCAGGCCAGGGTGATGCTCCCATAGAGATTGATCCAGCCCTGGCTTCGGGTGGCAGCATAAAAGCCATTGTTAATTATCAGGAAATTAAGGTTGATAAAATTACCGATGGCTATCAGGTTGTGGATATCTTTACATCTGCCGCAGACCTCAACGGTAAAACCGTCAAGGTTCGTGGTAAGGTGGTCAAGGTCTCTCCCAATATCATGGGAAGTAACTGGCTCCATATTCAGGATGGCAGCGGTGATCCCATGCACAACACCCACGACCTGGTAGTAACCAGTGAGCAGCTAGCTAAGGAAGGTGATGTTATTGTTGTGGAAGGAGTAATGGCAGCGAAAAAAGATTTTGGTGCAGGTTATTTCTACGAGGCTATTATTGAACAGGCAAAAATTAGTAAATAGAAGACCTGGGAGCCAGGGGAGCCTGTTCAATAGTCACCTATGAAATAGGTCTTGCTGAATACTTCTGACTCCTGTCTTCTGTCTCCTGACTTCTATTTTATGAATATCGTTGTCATTGGCCCAGGTGCCCTTGGGTTACTCTTTGCTGGTCGCCTGGCAGCAGGTGGCCAAGCGGTGACGCTGCTGGATCACAACCAGCAGCGGGCCGCCTCTCTCAAAAATTGTATTCACCTCCATGATGGATCTGGGACGAGTAGTATCCCTTTATCCATTAGCGCAGATCCTGCCTCTCTTAACGCTGCTAAGCTCATCCTGGTCTGCGTCAAATCACATCAGGTACAGAATGCCCTGGCCACCATCCTTCCCTACATTCAGCCCACAACCGTGGTCATTGGTCTGCAAAATGGTATTGCTCATGTACCACTTTTCCAGGCCCAAACAGGGTTATTTGCCCTGGGAGTAACAGCCATGGGTGCCACTCTGCTGGAGCCTGGCCATGTACGCCATGGTGGAAATGGCCCCACCTTCATAGGATTTACCAATGCTACACACGGCCATACTCTGGCTGATGTGGCTGAGATATTTTCCAGCTGCCAACTCCCGGCTGAGGTGGAAAATGACATTTTGAGTCGATTATGGCGCAAATTACTGATCAACTGTGGTATAAACGGCCTCTCCGTAATCTATGACTGCCCAAACGGTATGCTACTCACAATCCCAGAGGCCCGCGAGCGGCTTATCCTCCTGGTCTCTGAGGCCATAGCTGTGGCTAAGGCCATGGGTATTGAAGTGGGTGATGACCCTTTGGCCCAGACCCTTGAGGTATGCCAGGCCACAGCAGCTAACATATCCTCCATGCTGCAAGATGTCAGGGCAAGACGTGCCACAGAGATCCATGCCATCAATGGTGCTGTCTGTAAACTAGCCATCACCAAGAATATTGCCACCCCGGAAAATGACCTGCTTGTTCAAGAGGTGTTAGCCGTTGAGAAACCAAGGATACAGTAAATATGATTCGCCGTCGCCGTCCCCCTGAAAAAATCTATAACCTGACCGCCCAGTGTGCCGCTGGCCTGGAAAAACTTATTGCCCAGGAATTAACTGATTTTGGTGCCTCAAAAATCGTCATATTACGCGGTGCTGTAACCTGTAAAGGCAGCCTGGAAACAGCCTATCGTGCCTGCCTCTGGTCCCGTTTTTCCTCCCGTATCCTCTTACAGATTGCCAGCTTTTCTTGCCCCACCCCTGAGGCATTATACGATGTGATCCGTGCCATCGATTGGCAGGAACATATGACGGCAGAAAATACCATGGCGGTTGAATGCGTATTACGACAAAGCACCATGAACCACAGCCATTATGCCTCCCTTAAGGTCAAAGATGGTGTGGTTGATTTTTTCCGTGATTGCGTTGGTGAGCGACCTAACATCCAAATACACAAACCTGATATCCGCCTCAACCTCTTTGTCTACGATAACCAGGCCAGCCTAAGCATTGACCTGGCAGGTTCCAGCCTCCATCAACGAGGCTACCGCCTGGAAGGTGGCCATGCCCCCTTGAAGGAATCCCTGGCCGCAGCCATTGTTACCCTGGCTGGGGTAACCAGTGATATGGGCAAAGATGACGTCATACTTGATCCCCTCTGTGGCTCTGGCACCCTGCTTATCGAAGCCGCTATGATCATTGGTGATATTGCCCCAGGGTTGGACCGCAGCCATTTTGGTATGTTGCAATGGAAACAGCATGACAAACGACTATGGAAACGCCTGGTGTCTGAGGCGATGGAACGAGAAGAGGCAGGACAACAACGACCTTGGCCCAAAATAATTGGCTATGATGCCAATTATAAGGTGGTCAACGCTGCCATAGCAAATATCGAGGAAGCTGATTTATCCGGCCATATCCATGTGGAAAAACAGGTCCTGGCCCACCTTACAGCCCCAGCAGTCAAGCATGGCATCCTGGTAACCAACCCTCCCTACGGTGAACGCTTGGCCGAACAGGAAGAGGTGAAATATCTCTACCGTGCCTTAGGTCGCATCCTGAAAAATTCCTTTGCCGGCTGGCAGGCCACCATCTTCAGCAGTCAGGCAGATTATTTTGATGGTATTGGTCAAAATCATAAACAGATGATAAAGCTGTACAACGGTGCAATCCCCTGTCAGTTACGGAGCTATACTATCCCGGCAGGTGAAGAAAATTCCTTTCCATGGCACATGTCGGAACAAAAAAATCTCTCAGTTTTTGCCAAGAGACTTGCCAAGAACTGCGCTGCTCTCTTTGCCTGGGCCACCGAGGAGAAGGTAAACTGTTTTCGCATCTATGACCGGGATTTAGCTGACTATGACCTGGCCATTGACATCATGCAGCACTGGATCTACATCCATGAGTATAGTGAAGAGAGTGTCCAAAAGCGGCGCGAGGTGATCACCACATTAACAGGGTTACTTGCTATCAACCGCAACCGTATCTTTGTTAAACCAGATAAGGAAAAGAAAAAAAAGGGGAGGCGCCCCAAAGAAAGACAACAACGTCTCCATGAGGTTGCTGAAGGAGGCTGCCGTTTTTTAATTAGCTTTGACAACCTCTTTGGCCTGCCTTTAAAACAACGGGCTTTACGCCAACTAATCCAACAAAGTGCCCAGAAAAAAAGGGTACTCAGCCTCTTTGCTGGCACCGGAGTCGTGGCCTGTCATGCCGCCAAGGGTGGGGCAAAATTTACCACCAGTGTTGACCCGTCACAGCTGCAACTTGACTGGGCCATGAAAAACATGGCAATCAACGGCTTTGGCCGCCCTGGTAACCGCATGATATGCGATGAAATCCTGCCATGGCTCAGCAATGACAAAGAAAGCTATGATCTCATTATCATTGACCTGCCTTCCTTTGATGGCCCTAAAAAACATCAGGGTTTATTACCCGCTGCCATGGCCCGCTTGGCCGAAGGAGGCAAACTACTGCTCTCTGCCACCACAGGTAGATTAAAAATAGGCCACGAGGCAGACGCCTATGCGGTCAATGAAATCAGTAAAGAACTGGTTGCCTATGATTTCAAAGATAAAAGGCAGTTGAAATGTATGGAAATTAGGCATTTGTAAAAAAACAGAATGTAAAGAAATAGAGAAGAAGGTACTTATCTTATTAAGATTCTCTCTTCTCTATTTCTCTACATTCTTTAATTTCTGCTGTATCCTCACATCCCCAGATAACACCGCATGACGCTTGCCTTGGTCATCCTTGATGAAAAGTTGGCCGTCCACGTCAATTCCTGCTGATATTCCTGTCACCTTGTCTCCTGCAGCGGTGAGCCAAGTACAACGCTGACCCAGGGTGGCATCGCGCTGTTGCCAATCTTTTCGTATATCCAGCCATTTTCCCGATTCTAAACGATGAAGTTGCTGGTCAAATTTATCGATTATGGCATGAAGAAACTCTCCCCTACCAAGATCAGAGCTATACATCCCTAGGGACCCGGCCCGTTTGGCAATATCGGGCGCAAAGCCGGTAAGGGGTTGCCTTACATTGACCCCAATACCCACAATAACCAATGGCACCTGCTGACGGAGATCAGATTCAGCCAGAATACCAGCACATTTCCTACCTTCCAGCAATAGGTCATTTGGCCATTTAAGCATAGCAGCGGGCTCACAGAAAAGATCTACCGCCTCTGCCAGGGCTAAGCCTGCTGTCAGGGTAAGACGGGACATTTCAGCTAACTCCAGCTTAGGACGCAGGATAATAGAAAAATAAAGTCCTCCAAACGGTGATGAGTGCCACGATTTGCCCAACCTTCCACGCCCATTACTCTGATTATTTGCCAGAATAATCGTCCCTGTCTTGCCGCCGCGCAGGCCATAATCAAGGGCAAGTCGATTAGTGGAATCACATTCATCATAATAAAGGAGAGGATGGGTGGCTATTTCACCTGCCTCAATATAATCTGCCAACTGTGATATGTGTTTTTTTGTCATTTATCTATCATTTTATGTTAAAAATATTCTTGTTTTTTAACTCAAAAATTAACCTTCCAGGAGTCAACTATGCCATACGTCAATATCAGGGTAGCTGGTGAATTATCAAAGGAACAGAAGGCTGAGATGAGCCAGGGAGTCACCGAGGTGATTGCTAAAGTAGCCAATAAACCTAAAGATGCCATCATTATCTTCATAGATGAGGTAAAGCATGAAAATATCGCCAAAGGCGGTGAGCTACTGGTGAAAAAATAGGCATGCCACCCACCAATATTAAAGAACGGCTGGCCTTCCTGCGCCAGGAGCTCAATCACCACGCCCATCTCTACTATGTTGAGGATAACCCCATCATAGCAGATGGAGAGTATGATATGCTCTTTCAGGAACTGCTCAGCCTAGAAAAATCATTCCCCCAGCTTATCAGCCAAGATTCTCCCAGCCAGCGGGTTGGCTCACCTGCCCTACACAGCTTTGCACCAATACCCCATCGGCATCCCATGCTTAGTCTGGAAAACAGTTTTTCAGATGATGATCTGCGTGGCTTTGAGGATCGACTACACCGCTTTTTACTGGACGTCGATAATTTTACCTATATGGCAGAACCGAAACTTGATGGATTGGCTGTGGAACTCATCTATGAAAATGGCATTTTGAGCAAGGCTGCAACCCGCGGTAATGGCCAGGTTGGTGAAGATATCACCGCCAACATCAAAACCATACCAGTTATCCCGTTGCGCCTCCAAGGTGCGTATCCTAATCTTCTTGAGGTACGTGGTGAGGTGTTCATGGGGTTGGCAGAATTTGCAAACCTCAATACCCAACGCTCTAAAAATGGTGAAGCACTCTTTGCCAATCCCCGCAATGCAGCGGCAGGTTCTCTACGCCAGCTTGACTCCCGTATCACTGCCCAACGTCCCCTTGATTTCTTTACCTATGGCATCAGTGACCCTGAATTACTGGGTGCAGAGAACCAATACAACCTGCTGCAATCCTTACAAGAATTTGGCCTAAAAATAAATCCCCTTATCCGCCGTTGCAGCAGTATTGATGAGGTGGTTGACCAATACCACCACTTGATGACCAGCCGGGCAGATCTACCCTATGACATAGACGGTATGGTGGTTAAGGTGGACAATTTTGCCTTGCAGCAGCGTCTAGGCAATAAAGCTCGCAGCCCACGCTGGGCCATTGCTGCCAAATTCCCGGCTGTGCAGGCCACCACCATCCTGGAGGGTGTTGATTTTCAGGTGGGTCGTACCGGTGCCATTACCCCAGTTGCCCTCTTAAAACCAGTGGCAATTGCCGGTGTCACAGTCAGTCGAGCCACCCTGCATAATGAAGATGAAATACGGCGCAAGGATCTGCATATTGGCGACACAGTGCTAGTACAGCGAGCCGGAGATGTTATTCCAGAGATTGTTAAGGCTATAAGCTCTCAAAGAAATGGAAATGAAAAAGCTATCTCTATGCCAACTTCATGTCCTGTGTGCTTGAGTGAACTGCAACGTCAGGAAGACAAGGCTGTATTGCGCTGCATTAACTCTCAATGTCCAGCCCAGAACCTCCGCCGTCTCATTCATTTTACCTCCAAGGCCGGCCTTGATATTGATGGCCTTGGTAAAAAGGCCATGAAGCAACTCTACAGCGAGGGTTTAACGCAGGACATCCCGGCAATATATGCCCTTAAAAAGGAGGATCTTGTTCACCTCGAGGGGTGGGGCGAGGTTTCTGCCCAAAAAGCCATCAGGGCCATTGAAAAAAGTAAAAAAACAACTTTAAACCGTTTCCTTGCTGCCCTGGGAATCCGCCATATTGGTGAGGTGACTGCACAGCTACTGGAAGATACGTTTAAAAGCCTTTCGGCGCTGCTGGAGGCAGACAGTAATTCTTTTCTGGATATAGAGGGAGTTGGTAGCCAGATGGCCGCCAGCCTGTCTACCTTTTTAAAAGATGAAGGAAACAGGCGCACCTTGCAGCAGTTACTGGATGCCGGCTTTGTTTTCAGCCAAGCACGCTCAAAAGTCAGTACTCATAATCTTCCCTTGAACGGCCATGTCCTTCTTTTTACAGGAAAACTCTCATCTCTCTCAAGAAATGAGGCAAAGAAAAAGGTTAAAGATAGAGGTGGGCAGGTTGTTTCTTCACTTTCAAAAAAGGTGACTCATCTCATCTGTGGTGAAAAGGCAGGCAGTAAACTTAAAAAGGCTGAGGAAATGGGGATCGTAATTCTCAATGAAGATGAATTTCAACTTTTACTCCAAAATGATAGATGACCACTCCATTCTGGCGACCAATGACGCACCCATGAAGATGATATACTCTTTCTCTACCATTGACAAAAAAGTCCCACTTTTTTAGAGTAAGTCCCTACATTTTTAATAACGGAGAGTAATCGTGCAGCCAGTATCTGATAGTAAATTGACCCATCATCAGCTTTTTAAAAAAAATTGTCAGCATATCGCCTGTCCAGAGTGCGGCAATGATAGTGATTTTTTTGAGGTAGCTGATGGAGTTATCCTGACCACACGGTATATACAAAATAATGACGGTAGTTTTTCCCAAGATGGTGATGAATCACAAATTCTTGGTGAAATTCGTTTCTTTTGTGCTGAATGTAACCACGATCTAACCCAGTTTCATCAACGCTTTGTGGAAATGTTATTTTAATGCCGTCTTCCCCACAAATTTTCTCAAACAATTCCCTTTTTTTTGATCATTTCCATACACTGCAAAAGGGCGATACCTTCATAGGCAGAGTCAGACTCAGGCCTGGCGAAGAATTTATTTTGTTAGATCTGGAAGCAAGGGGTGTCAATCTGTTCCCCAGTGGTCTGAGCCAACAGGTAAGCAGGTCAAAGGTTATGCAAGCCAGGTTGCTGGGTGACTTTATGCTCCCCCATACCAAAACCATTTTTACCCAGCATGACCTCCTGGCAGCAGTAAACAGCTACGGTCGCCACCACATAGAAAATGTTATAACCAAGGATGATCGCCGCAATGCCGGAATGGGTATTTTGCGTTGGCAATCTGTGGAGGATGTCTTTAATCAGGCAATACTTGGAACCCTGCCATACCCCTTTGTGTTACAACCCTATGCTGACAAAGGTAGAGATATCCGCATTGTTGCCTTAGGTGACTATTGGGAAAGTTACTGGCGCACTAATCCTGATAATTTCAGAAACAATTTGCACTGTGGTGCAGCAAGTGAACCATGCCAGCTTACAACTGAGCAGCGCAAAATTTGCCATGATATTATGGGCAGGATCAAATTCCCATATGCCCATATAGACCTTATGCTAACACCGGGCGGAAAAAATTATCTAGCTGAGATAAATCTGCGCGGGGGTATACGGGGAGCTAAAATTTCTCCCCAAAAATACAAACAACATATTGATATAATACACAAAAAATACAAAAACTCTTTACTAAAACCATAAAAAAGCCCACACACCTAATAAGGTATGTGGGCTTTTTTATGGTTTTTACTCTTATGCTCTATTATTGGCAGGAATTCATTCCTCCAGCTGCTGTAAAACAGATAGCGGAAGATCTAGCTATATCCGTACCCCTAAATGCTTCAATAACGAAATAAAAACTTTCGTTCGCATCATTTCCTAAGTCAGATGCGTCAAATTCTACATCAAAATCTTCAGGGCCATCAGATTGAAGGGTAGCAAAAGTTGATATATTCAACAGAGAATCATCATAGACATAAACCCTGAATCCCTCAACACCAGTATCAGCAGGATAGGTCCAATCAATAACAATAGTTCCGGTTAAAGGACCGCTACTACCTGTATTAATCTCCTCTACATTTTCATTACTTGTTTCCTCTACAGGGGTACTACTCACAGTAGAAGAACTTCCTGATGAGGTAGCATCATCGCCGCCACCACCACCACCACAGGCTGCCATAAAAAAAACTACGGCGATAAGTACGCTATACCTAGTTATATGAGCCATAGAAACTTTCATAATTTCCTCCTTAAGTTGATACCCTAAACAGACACTTTAATTTTTTTACGGGCTCAACTTTTAAATAACACTGTTTACTACTTTATTTTTAGTTTTTTTAAAAAATTATTTTTTCACTACAGCATATTCTCCATATGACATTAAATCTAAATTACCCTCCATTGAATAAATTTCTACCCCATAAATTCCCTCATTCCATCCAGACGGTTTTTCCAACCAAATAAAATTATTACTTTTATCGGCATTTATTTCATATTTGTCAAATACATATACCTTAGGGTTATCGACCCGGTACCACTTTACCATTACTTTATTTTCTTGATACGATTCAGTATTAAAACTGGCATATATCTTTTTATCTTCTGGTTTAAATTCTCCAGTGGGTATTGCTGCCTGAAACTCTGTGTTAGTGGCAATGTCAAACTCAATAAGTCCTGGACGCTCACCATCTGTAGCACTGACTGACTCAACACCATTGGTAAATATTTCTCCAAGCCGAGCGGCAAAATCTACAGCTGAAGTACCTTGTGGAATGTCATTATCATTTATATTGATATAATTTTGTAAAAATTCAACAACTTCATAGTCAGACAAATTTTCAAACTTATTTCTAATATAATTTTCAACTGATTGTTGCTGAGCATAATGCTTAAGATCTTGAAATTGTGTTTCTTTTTCTACAATTTTTCTTTTTTCTTGAACTAAATCATTATGGCCAGTTTTTTCACTATGCTTATTTTCTCTGAACTCTACTTCCTCCGATTTTTTTTCCCCTGCCTGCAAGCTAGAGATAGTACTCTGTGACACACCCTTATCTCTCTCAACAGAAACAAGAGAAACAGGAAGGTTATGGGGGGCAACAGAGATACTTAATCTTCCTAGTATAATTCCAAAAATAAAAACAGCACTGTAGAGTAATATATTCTTTGTAGAGTTCATATCCAACATTATATCCATTTCCTGTTGTCACTTATATAAAAAAGCATTCTTTTCAGTTAAACAATGAGCACCTTGTTTAAAAAAAACTAAACGCGGCGTTTAAAAATGTACTTAACCACCTATCTTTCAATAAAATTCGTTTAAAAAATACCAGATAGTGTATAAAAAAAAATTTACTATTAGCTATAAGGTATACTTAATAATTTTTACCCATTTATATGATCTTTGAAAACAAATATATTGAAATAGATCCCATTGGAATTGCTCATTCCTGCTTCACTGACAAATTCGGTATACCTCGCCAGTCTAACTTAGTTCCAGCAGCACGAGCTTCATTAGAGATATTTCCACCATACAATAAAAAAGAGGCCTTTTTTAAACTGGAGGAATTTTCTCATCTCTGGCTTACATTTTATTTTCATGATGCTGTACGCAGAGGCTGGAAGCCAACAGTTCGCCCTCCCCGTCTAGGGGGAAACAAACGGGTGGGTGTTTTTGCTAGTCGTTCACCTCAACGCCCTAATTATCTCGGCCTTTCTGTAGTAAAATTAGAAAACATCGCCCAAAAAAATAAAAATATTTTTTTGGAGGTATCAGGGGTCGATATTTTAGATAAAACCCCAATCATAGATATTAAACCCTATATCCCTTATAGCGATCATGTCCAGGCTCAAGAGGGATACGCACCCCACCCTTCTTTTTTTGAGGTTAGTTTTTCTAAAGATGCTTCCCTTTTTTGCGATAAATACAAAACTCAACAGGGGCCTGATCTTGCTGAACTAATAAAACAGGTGCTTTCGCTAGATCCAAGACCAGCTTACCATACATCTGAACAGAGAGAATACGGTATGGATTTGTGGGATTTAAATATAACTTTTACCTCTAATAACGATAGATTTTTTGTTGAAAAAATCTATCATAAAAAATAGGCAGCAACCATTTTTTTTAAGTTCTATGCAAACTTAATTTTTCGTCTTTATAACAGGTAATTATTGTGTTTTTTGACTTTTTACACTAAATTATTGGTGTCCTATTTTACCCGTCTCACTTTTTCCTTATTCCGAGCAGATATTTTAGATACTTAGTCTGCCACTATACCCCACTTTTTTATAGAAACATCCACACAACTTCACCATGAACCTACCCATAAATGATGATTTGGGGTCGTTTATAAATATGTTCAATTCCTGTTAAGGATTTTTTAATATCTTGTTGATAACCCAAATAATTGCTTTTTGTTAAGGTTTTCCCACATATAATTTTTTTACTAAAATTGTACTATTATTAATTAGTTATATTACTAATCAACATATTAACAGCCTTAATAATAATAAATTTTTTAATATAAAGATGTTTTTTATTAGAAAATGCCTAGGTTGACTTTTTAATTTAATTACCCTTAAAAAGGTTCATATTATGCCGATTATTGTCAATATATCCAGAGATGAATTTCTCTCTGCCCTAGCCTCTTTCCAAAACATTACTGCCAAAAAGGGAACTATAGCTATTCTTTCAAACGTTCTCCTTGAGGCTGAAAATGATACCGTGCAGATGACGTGCACAGATCTTGAGATTGGTCTTCGTCATACTATTCCCGCTGAGGTTCTTTCCCCAGGCTCTATTACCCTCCCATCTAAAAAACTTTTTGAAATAGTTCGTGAGGCTGGTTCTGATCACATCCATTTAAAAGAAAAAAATAATAGCTGGGTGGAAATCACCATTGAATCTGGAAATTATAATGTCTGCGGTATGGAAAGTGATGAGTTTCCTCATTTTCCAGAATATAATAATGACCAGTTAATAGAAATTAAGTCTTCATCTCTTATAGATTTAGTTGATAAAACTTCTTTTTCTATGGCAAATGATGGTGAAAGTCAGTTTACCCTTACTGGAATTTTGTTAGAGAAACACCATAGAGATGATACATTATTTTTGAGATTCATTTCATCTGATGGTCATAGATTATCAGTAATGCAGGTTAACGCTGGTGAAGATATAAATCTTTTAGATATTGATAATAGAAAGGTAATTATACCGAAAAAAGGTATTCAAGAAATAAGGAAATTTTGTGAAATATCAGATACTATATCTATTTCAATAGAAGAAAAACAAGCTGTATTTAAAACGAATAATTCTATATTAATTATTCGTTTAATGAATGGTGAATTTCCTGATTATCAAACTCTGATGAATATAATAGATAGAGAAAAATTTATAGAAGTAAATAGAGAATATATTCTTCATGCCTTTAAAAGAATGAGTCTTTTTGCAGAGGATAAATATAATATTGTACAATTCGTATTATACGATAATAAAATCAATCTTGCTTCACAAAGTATGGATATTGGAAATGCAAGAGAGGATATTTCTGTGAATTATGAAGGTGATGAAATTAAATTAGGTTTTAATGGTAAATATTTTATAGAAACACTTTCTGTTATGAAAAGTGAAAATATAAAATTATTCATTTCTTCTAATGAAAGCCCATGTATGGTTATTTCTGATAATGATCCTGAATTTATTAGTATAATTATGCCAATGCATTTATAAGGGCACCCATACAAATTATACGAGGTTATTAAGTGGCTGAAGCAAATAAGTATAGTGCAGACCAGATAAAGGTTTTATCAGGCCTAGAGGGCGTGCGTAAGCGTCCTGCCATGTATATTGGTAATACCGGAGAAGAGGGGCTTCATCACCTTATTTATGAGGTAGTTGACAACTCAATTGATGAGGCGCTAGCAGGACATTGTAATCAAATTAAGGTTATTTTCCATAAGGATGAATCTGTCTCTGTGGAGGATAATGGTCGGGGAATTCCTGTTGGGATCCATTCCACCGAAAATGTTTCTGCCCTGGAACTCGTCATGTGTACCCTTCATGCTGGTGGTAAGTTTGACCATTCTACCTATAAGGTTTCTGGTGGTTTACATGGTGTTGGTGTTTCTGTGGTTAATGCCTTAAGTCTATGGACAAAAGCGACCATTAAAAGAGACAACAAGGTTCATGAACAGAAATACAAGTATGGTATTAAAGATGGTGATGTAGAAATTATTGGTGATACTAATCACACCGGAACCACTATTACCTTTATGCCAGACCCTGGTATTTTCTCAGAAACTACCATTTTTAGATATGACATAATTCAGACCAGACTGCGCGAATTAGCCTTTCTAAACAAAGGTGTAAAAATACTTTTAAAGGACGATAGGACCGGGGCAGAGGATGAGTATCACTATAAGGGAGGTATAAATTCTTATGTGGAGTACCTGAACCGCAACCGGACAGTTATCAATCAGGCCCCTATATATCTGAGTGGTGAAAAGGATAATGTTGAGGTTGAGCTGGCCTTTCAATATTTTGATGGCTATGCTGAACGTCTATTTTCCTTTGTAAATAATATTAATACTCGTGAAGGAGGAACCCATGTTGCTGGCTTTCGTGGTGCCTTGACCAAATGTATTAATCGCTATGCAAGTGATGATATTGTTCCTAAAAATCTTAAAGCCAAGATGGGCGGTGATGATGTCAGAGAGGGTATCACCTGCGTTATATCTGTGCGGGTTCCCAACCCACAGTTTGAAGGACAAACCAAGACTAAGCTTGGTAATGGTGAGGTTAAATCTATTGTCGAGTCCATCTGTAATGAAAAACTTTCCATCTATCTGGAGCAAAATCCCCAAGAGGCAAAAAAAATACTCACCAAAGCCATTGATAGCATGCGAGCCCGAGAGGCAGCTCGCCGGGCTAGAGATTTAAGTAGAAAAAAAGGCTCAGGGATAGATCTGCTCATGGCTGGCAAGTTAGCAGAATGTCAGAGTAAAATTCCAGCAGAACGCGAGATATTCCTGGTGGAGGGTGATTCTGCCGGCGGTAGTGCTAAACAAGGCCGCGATCGTGGCGTACAGGCTATCCTGCCTTTACGTGGTAAGATAATGAACGTGGAAAAAGCCCGTTTTGATAAAATACTCACCAGCGAAGAGATTAAACAGATCATATCCGCCCTGGGTACTGGTATTGGCAAAGATGATTTTGATGAGGAAAAATTGCGCTACCATAAAATCATCATTATGACTGATGCGGATGTTGATGGTGCCCATATTCGTACATTACTGCTTACTTTCTTTTACCGGCAAATGCCGTCTCTGGTGGAAAACGGCTATATTTATATAGCCCAGCCCCCCCTTTATCGCCTTGGACGCGGTAAGACTGAACAGTATTTTGCCGGAGATGCAGATTTAAATGAGCATCTCTTTCAACAGGCCAGTTCCATTCTTGAGGTTCTGGTAACGGGCGGAGAATGTATTTCTGGTGAGGAACTCATTACCTTACTCAAGGAATTATCACTGTACCGAAAACTCATAGATTATTTGCAACGTCTTAATATATGGGAAGAAATGGCAGAATTTTTATTAAGCCAGAAAATAAACTCTGCAGATCAATTTTGTGATGAGGAGTTTGTTGCCCAGTTGCGTACCACTCTGCAGGAAAATAATTGTATTGTTGGAAATATTCGCCCCTGCCGCTGGAAACCTAGCTGCTATGAATTTGATGCTGCCTTAAAAGATAAGGCTCACCTCTTCACGGTGGTTGGGCCGCAAATTCCACTTATCAATGAGTATCGTGCTGCCCTTACTCTCTATCCACGGCTTAAGGAAATAATAGGAAAGACATTTACTATTAAACTCATTGATAAGGATAAGGAAATTCTGGCCAATACCTGGCAGGAACTCCTAGATTCAATAAAAAGTGAATCCTTTAGAGGTTATCACTTCCAGCGTTACAAGGGCCTTGGTGAAATGAACCCCATCCAGCTTTGGGAGACCACTATGGATCCCCAGGCTCGTACCTTACTCCAAGTCACCATTGATAATGCCGAAGCAGCCGATGATATTTTTACCACGCTGATGGGTGATAAAGTTGAACCACGCCGAGATTTTATCTACAACCATGCCCTGGAAGTATCAGATATTGATATTTAAAAATATTCATGTCCATTGAATGATTTTAGACTGTAAAATGTATCGTTAAGCCTACAGTCTACAGCTTAAACACCTAAGAATATAAAAATATGACTAACGAAGAAGAACATCTGCCATCGTCTCCAACGATTAGTATCGAGAAGGAATTAAAAAACTCCTATCTTGACTATGCTATGAGCGTCATTATCGGTCGTGCCCTTCCTGATGTCAGGGATGGGTTAAAACCGGTGCATCGTCGTGCCCTCTTTGCTATGCGGGAGTTGAATAATTACCATAATCGGCCTTATCTCAAATCAGCCCGTATTGTTGGTGATATTATTGGTAAATATCATCCCCATGGTGATACTGCTGCCTATGATACCATTGTCCG
>JAOZSN010000029.1 GCA_029939635.1 Deltaproteobacteria bacterium | reverse complement strand
TCCAAATTCTGTAGAAATAATAAGGATTTAGCAACACTTGGCTATACCCATTACCAACCTGCCCAACCCACCACTGTTGGCAAACGTAACACCCTATACATTCAGGATTTGATTATGGATCTTGATTATATTATTACCCTGGAGCAACAGGTCAAGGCTCGTGGCGCCAAGGGTACTGTGGGCACCCAGGCCACCTTTATTGAGTTATTTAAAGGCGATCACGAAAAAGTACGTCAGCTGGATCGTCTTGTGGCTGAGAAACTCGGCTTTGACCAGGTTTTTGCTGTCACTGGCCAGACCTATACCCGCAAGCTTGACACGAAAACAGCTGAGACCTTGGCTGGGGTTGGTGCTTCTGCCCATAAATTTGCCGTTGATATGCGCCTACTCTCCAACCTCAAGGTCCAGGAAGAACCTTTTGCTGCTGGTCAGGTCGGCAGCTCTGCCATGGCCTACAAACGTAACCCCATGCGTTCTGAACGTATGACCGGTCTGGCCCGTAAGCTTATGGGCCTGCCTGCTGATTTCGCTGGTACTTATGCCAACCAGTGGTTCGAGCGGACCCTTGACGACTCTGCCATCCGCCGTATGGATGTGCCCCAGGCCTTTTTACTTACTGATGCCATCTTAAAGCTCTATATAAATATTACCTCAGGTATGGTTGTCTATCCTCAGCAGATTGAGCGCCATCTGCGCCTGGAATTACCCTTTATGGCCACTGAAAAGATCTTAATGGAATGTGTTGAAAAAGGTGAAAGCCGCCAGGAAATGCATGAGGTGGTTAAGGTGCACTCGGTTGCTGCTGGCAAGATAGTGAAGATGGATGGCAAGGAGAATGATCTCTTGCGCCGCTTAGGCGAGGATGATGCTATCCCCTTTACCACAGCAGAGTTAGACGCCATGGTTGGTAATGGCTCGGAATTTACCGGTCGTGCCCCTGAGCAGACTGAGGAGTATCTGGCTGAGGTTGTTGAACCTCTCCTAGCTGAACACAAGGATTTGCTTGGTGATATTGACAGTGGTCTTTCTGTTTAATTTTCTTTTTGCTACTAATTGACGAATTCTCACTAAATCACCTTTCTGTCTACCCTATAAAAAATTCGTGCTAATCAAAGCAATTCGCAGCAAAAAACATGACCAGCTCTCAACTTTATCTCCGCATAACTCCCTCCAGAATACATTTTTTGAAGTTTATCCTGGAGGCCTATGATAATTTAGCCATTCTTTCTGTACATGAGGCCAAGGCTGGTATTGTTCTACTGCGTTTTAGTATGAGTGAGGCCCAAGAGCTGTGTGCTTTGCTTACCTCCCTGTCTACTAGCGACAATATTTAACATCATGTTTCACATGTAACATACTGGAATACCGTTAACAAATGAACCTTTATATTGAAACATTTGGCTGCCAGATGAATGATCGTGATTCTGAAATCATGGTGCAGCTTTTAGAGCAGGCCGGCTATCTGCTCTGCCAAGATATTGCCAATGCTGATGCCATTATTGTCAACACCTGCTCCATTCGTGGTAAGGCTGAACAAAAGGCCTACAGCCTGCTTGGCTCCTTACGTCGCATAAAAGAAAACCACCCTACCCTCATTATTGCGGCCACTGGCTGTGTGGCTCAACAGGAGGGCAAAAAAATGCTCTCTCGCATGGGACATATTGATTTGGTTATCGGTCCCCAGGGGATTTATGATTTGCCCCGCCTCTTTGCTGATATTCGCCAGTCACAGAGTGCGACATCATCAGCATCCCAGGTCATTACTCCTCAAGATAGTCAATTTCATATCCCACCCTTTTTGCCTGATCTTAAACATGGTAATGGTCACAAACGTTTTGTGACCATTATGCAGGGCTGCAATAATTTCTGTACCTATTGCATTGTGCCCTTTGCTCGGGGCCGCGAGGTGAGCCGCTCCAAAGAGGATATTGTGGCAGAAGCCAGTCATCTTATTGACCTTGGGGTTAAAGAGATCACCCTTCTTGGCCAAAATGTTAATTCCTATGGCAATGACCAAGATCCAGAACAGCGTACCACCTTTGCTGAGCTTTTACGTGCGGTTGCTGCCTTGCCAGGCCTGGTGCGCTTGCGCTTTACTACCTCTAACCCTAAGGATCTCTCCCCTGCCCTGATGGATTGTTTTAAGGATCTGCCCAACCTCTGTCATCATTTTCATTTGCCCCTCCAATCTGGCTCTGACACGATTTTGAGCAGGATGAACCGCAAGTATGATCGGGCTGGCTATCTTAATCTTGTTAAGGGCTTACGCCAGGCCTGTCCTGATCTGGCCATCACCACTGACATCATTGTTGGCTTTCCTGATGAATCAGATGATAATTTCCAGGACACCATGGATCTCATGGAAGAGGTTCGCTATAATGCGGCCTTTTCTTTTATCTATTCCAATCGCCCCCCTGCTCGTTCCTGTGATTTTCCAGACACCATCAGTCTGGAGGTAAAAAAGCAACGGTTGGCTATCTTTCAGCAACGCCAAAAAGAAATCAGCCTGGAGCGTAATCAGGAATATATTGGCCAAATTATGGAATTAATGGTCGAAGGTGAAAGCAAGAGTGGACATGGTCAATGGAGCGGTCGAGCCCAGTATAATCAAATAGTTAATTTCAATAGCACCACCACCTACACTCCAGGTGATCTGGTGCAGGTCAAAATCACTGAAGGCCTGCAAAACTCCTTACGCGGTGAATTGGTAGAATCGTAAGGCCCCCATCTCCAATCTACCAATAAAATAACCGTAAACCATTAACTGCAAACCGTAAACTACCATTATGATTGATCTCCATACCCATTGTCTTTTCAGTGATGGTGAGCTGGTGCCAGCTGAACATCTGCGTCGTGTTGAGGTATTAGGCTATGAGGCCATTGCCATCACCGACCATGCTGATTCATCTAATCTAGATCTCATTATCCCTCGTATCGTTAAGGTGGCTGAGGATTTGAACCGTTTTTCCCAGACCCGGCTTTTGCCTGGGATTGAACTTACCCATGTTCCTCCTGGCCTTATTGCCCCTTTAGCAGCAGAGGCACGTGCCTTGGGTGCTTTGGTGGTGGTCTGCCACGGGGAAACCGTGGTTGAACCCGTGGCTCCTGGCACCAATCGAGCTGCCTTGGTGGCAGATATTGATATACTGGCCCATCCTGGCATGATCAGCGAAAGTGATGTGCTCTTAGCAGCCGAGAAAGGCATCTTCCTTGAGCTTTCCGGTCGCAAGGGACATAGTCTCACAAATGGACATGTTGCTCGCCTAGCCCTTGCTAATGGCGCCAAAATTGCCATTAATGCCGATGCCCATAGCCCAGATGATTTTATGACCAAGGAACGAGCCCGCCTGGTTGGCCTAGGTGCTGGGCTTACTGCGGCCCAATATGATAAGGTTCGCCATGATATGCAGAGCTTTGTGGCGGGAATTTAAAGGTACCTTGAATAAGTGCGATTTCGCCCAATTTCACCGTTCCTTGTCCTCGAATAGGTAAGCGAGTTTACGAGACTTCGAAATATCTAATTATTCAAGCTACCCTTAATACTACAGATTCAAATTTCCAATTCTATGTCCCTGCAAAAAATCATCCTCAGTGGCCCGGGCCAGGCCAGCTTGATCAATGAGCAGACCTCTTCCTCCTTAATCCCTCTTCTTGATATTGCTGCTTGTGGTATCTGTGCCACTGATAGGAAAGGATTCCTGTCCCCTCCAGCCAGCATGAGGCTTCCTCTGGTGCTTGGTCATGAATTCTGTGGCACCTTGTTATCAACAGGGAAACGTGTCGCTGTCTGGCCTGCTATTAGCTGTGGTCACTGTTGCTTGTGCCGCCAGGGGCGAGCTAATCTCTGTGCCGATATACAACTTTTTGGTCTCCATCTCGATGGTGGCTATCAGCAGCAATTCTCTCTCCCCCCTGCCCTGGCTGACAGAGCAATTTTTCTTGAGATACCCTCTGCTCTAAGCTGGTACCAGGCTAGTATTGCAGAGCCCTTGGCCTGTGTTATTCATAGCCTAGATATGGTTAAACAGTCTCCTGCCAGTATCTGTATCTATGGGGCTGGACTTATGGGGCGTCTTGCTGTGCGCTTGGTTCAATATCAGTGGCCACAGTGCCATATTGAGGTGATTGATCCTGAGCCCATACGACAGATATCCTTTGGCCAAGGCCTTGGCCCAGAACAGGTTGAGCTAGTTTTTCTGGCCTGTTCCAGTGCTGGAGCTGTCTCAGCTGGCTTACAACGGCTCCAACCAGGAGGCACGATGCTGCTCTTTTCCGGTTTAGATCGGCAGCATAATCCCCTTACCATCGACTATAATCGTCTCCATCGCCTGGAGCAGACATTGCATGGTTCCTATGGTTGCCTGCCCACAGACATGGCCAAGGCTCTTGCTCTCATGGCGCACCATGACCTTGAAGTTGATGATCTAATAACTAATGTGGTTGATCTTGCTCAAGTCCCTAAGTCCCTACTAGCACCAAACTGTAGAGATGAATATAAAACTGTAATTACACTAACTTAAAAAGAAAACATTATGAATTACAACGAAGAAAATATGCGTGGTTTTGGTAGGCTCATTGGTGATCTTGTTGCTGGAAATGACATGGAGCGAGCCACCTGTAAAGAGGCATACCGTCAGGTTATCCTTAATGAACAGCCTGAGTTGCAACAGGGTGCATTTCTCGCTGCCCATCTGGCCAAAAAGGCCACCCTGGAAGAGCTATGTGGGGTATGGGATGCCCTCTATGAGTATGATACTGCCACCATCAGCCCAAAGTTCGATGAAGAGTGCTGTGATATTGTTGGTACTGGCTCTGATGCCTTAAAAACCATTAATGTCTCCACCCCTGCCTCTTTTCTGGCTGCAGCCTGTGGGGTTAAGGTGGCCAAGAAGGGGGCCCGCCTGGTTACTGGCGTTTCTGGAGCCACTGATATCTTAGAAATCATGGGGTTATCCATTGCCTCTCCCCTAAACAAGGCCCAAAAATGTCTGGAGGCGCATGGTATCTGCTATCTTCCAGGTGAGGCCTTTTTGCAGGCAGGTTGGGGACGTCTTATCCAGTCCATGCGCTTCACCTCCACCTTTAATATCATTGGCCCTTTAACCAAACCCTGCGCCAAAACCACCTCCATAGTCATTGGCGCCTATGCCCCGGAGATCTGCCCACAGCTCATCGAGGTGTTACGTGGTACTGGCACCAAGGCTGCCATGAGTCCTTATGGCATGAGCAGCAGCCATGATTCATCCTTAGGCATTGATGAGGTGTCAGTCTGCGGCCCCACCACAATGGTGGAGTTGCGCCATGATCAAGTGGAGACCTACACCCTGACCCCAGCAGATTTTGGCATCAAAGAGCATCGCTTTGAGGCGATTAGCAGTAAAAAAGATGCCATTGCCAATGTGAGCGCTATCTTAAATGTCATGCAAGGTCAGGCTGATACGCCTGTGGCTGATATGTTCTGCGTTAATGCGGCCTGTGCCCTGCGGGTCAGTGGCCTGGAGGAGGACTTGAAAAAGGGCACAGAGATGGCCCGGGCAACCATTGCAGATGGTACGGCCCTAGAGAAGTTGCGTCAGCTCATCCGCTATCAGGGTGCTGAGAACGGGGAGGAGGTTTTTACTGCATTGTTGAAGGGCTGAGAGCTTCCTGCTCGAAAACATGCTGGGGGGAGTAAACTAGACCTGGTATAAGGTTGTTGGAGTATTGAGCTGGAGAACAGGCGTAGGGAGGAGAGTAGTTAAACCTTTTTCATTATCCAGTCTTTAATTGTTTTAATATAGGACAGGATGGCAATAATAATGATGCCCGCAAAAATATATTGGATGATATGAAGATGCTTATCGAGAAAATCAAAAAAGGCTGTCCAGGTGATAATGGCTGTCATGGTACCAATGAAAACAGCAGAAAAAGTAGACCATGTTCTAAATTTGAGCAAATAGCCAATAATTGCTCCCATCACTGGCCCGGTAACCGGCAAAGGAGCCATGACAAATAAAAAAAGTCCCAACCAACCAAAGCGTTGTATGGTGTCTTTATGGCGACGTGCCTTACGCTCAAGCTTCAAGGCCATATATTTCACGGCACGTAAGGTCACATAATTATTTATGGAGAGAACAAAGAGGGCATAGACCAGAAAGACAATGAGTATTTCAAGATAGAAATTGTAAATTACGGTCCAGGTCTGGCCCATATCGTTAATGAGACAAAGACCAACCCCAGCAGCTCTCCCGCCTAGGCTATGAGCAACAAGAGCCAGAATCAGGGTCTGCGCCTTTGGCTGGTCAGTTGACCAGCAATAACCTATTGCTAGAGCAAGAAGGACTGACATGATGATGCCGGCCCAGAGGACTTTCCAGGTAAAACCCTGGCTTTGTTGAGTTTTTTTACTAATCATAAAAGAAGTCAGACGGCTTTATGACCAGCATAGAGCAGTTTTAGTTACCTACTTATTGATTGAAATTTTTTAAACACATTACTCCCATGTGAGTCGTTAGACAACCAAAATGCGATTGTTGTTAATGGACAGAGCAGGAAATACAGGGATCATAGGCACGAACCAGCATCTGGGCTAGTAGTTCGGTCTCACGGTCATTCTTGCCCTGAGCCACGCACCATCTGGCCAAGTCTTCAATATCATACATTATATTGGCGTGATTCTGGCTGGTGGGGATAACACAGTCGGCCCGTTGGATACTGCCCTCATCATCAAACTCAAGGCAATGGTAGAGGATGCCACGCGGCACCTCTACTGCTGCAATACCTTTGCCGGCCTGGGGAATAACAGGCTGACGCTCCTCTTGCCAATCAGAGGACAGCAGCTCATCAATAAGGACAATTGAATCAAGCACAACATGCACACATTCAACGAGTTGCGCGACATTATTCATGTAGGGGTTGTGGTTGACCGCCAGCAGGCCAAGATCTTCTGAAATCTCTTTGGCCTGGGGATGCAGCTCATTAAAATTATTGTTAAGACGGGCCAGGGCACCCACGGCCATGGATTTACGTGACAATTTGCTCAGCTTAGAGGTACTGTACTCGGCCATATATTCGTTGGTCATGGCCAAGTAATCATACTCTGCCTTGACCACACCATCGCTAGAGACAAGATCTCCCCCTATAAAGGGATAAATCCCCTCGCCCTCCCCTTTTAAGGACACAAATTCTGTCTCCCTGCTAAAGGATGGCAGGTCAAAGGTGCTAAACAGCTTGGCTGAGGCCAGCAAATCAGCTAAGGAGGCTCGTAGTCTTTGCCTGAACTGGTTTAAACGATAGCGGTCTGGCAGCATAGTAAAACCACCAACCACGGTGCGGGTTGGGTGCAGACGACGACCACCCACCTCATCACACATATCATTAGCCAGTAATTTGAGACGCAGGGCCTGCTGCACCACCTCAGGGTGAGACTCTGTTAAGGGCAAGACCGAACCAACCCCCAAAAAATCAGGAGCAGCCAGAAAATAAATATGAAGAATATGGGACTGCAAGGTCTCCATATGTTTTAAAAGGAGCCGTAGCTTAGCGGTTTGTTCTGACGGGGTAATGGCAAAGCCATTTTCTACCGCCCGGATAGAGGCCAGGGTATGACCAATAGAGCAGATGCCGCAGATACGTCCACAGATATAGGGCGCATTTTCATAATGCTTTCCAACCAGCATGGCCTCGAAGAAACGAGGGGTCTCCACCACCTCCCATTGTGCCTCGGCAACCTTACCATTTTCAATACGAATACGGATATTGCCGTGCCCCTCAACCCTAGTCAAATGCTTTATATCAATATCACAATTAAGTTTCATTTTCCCCCTTCCCTCCGCTACCACGCATATCAGTCACAATATTTTGAAAGCCGCCAAAACATTCAAGCCGATCAAGCAAACGCTCTACAGGGATATTATACCTCTTAACGATCTCCTTAAGCTGTTTGAAATTTGCAGCAGGGGCAGGGCCACGACAGCCCCAACACCCGAGGCGATTTGAAGGGCACCAGGAATCACATCCTGCCCTGGTTACTGGCCCAAGACACGGTTCCCCAAGCTCAAAGAGACAGATGTTTTCATTGGCCTTGCACTCCATACAGACTGGATATTGAGGGTGAGTGACAGCCTTCCCCAGTACCAGACGACTGACAATACGTTCTACCTCTTCCTTCTTGACGGGACAGCCATAAATTTCTAAATCTATGTCAATAAAATCAGCAATGGGAGCAGCTTTTCTGGTGGAAATGGGGTAGTCGCCATATACCTCTTTTTTGACCCACTCCAAATCATGAAAGCGATTTTTCAGTTGATTCACTCCCCCAAAACAGGCGCAGGAGCCCAGAGCCACGACAATTTTGGCGTTATGCCTGATCTCTTTAAGACGCTCTATCTCATCATCACGGGTGATAGAACCTTCCACAAAGGCAATGTCATAGTCATTGCTCTTTTCTGTCATGCCCTCGCGGAAATAGACCACCTCAAGCAGGGAAAGGAATTCAAGCAGGGTGGCCTCATTATTCAACAGCTGTAACTGGCAGCCCTCACAGGAGGAGAGTTCAAAAAAACCAACCTTTGGTTTAGCCATCTCCACCCCGAGAAACGTCCCCAATGAACCTTGTATACTCATTAGATGGCCTCCTTGAGGTTGAGGACTGACCAGTAATCAAACACTGGCCCCTTTAAACAGGTATAGGTCGAGCCAATATTGCAGCGACAACATTTGCCTCGCCCGCAATGCATGCGGCGTTCCAAGGAGACGAACATTTTTTCCATGGGAAGATTTGCGTGGGTAAGTTGATCACAGACAAATTTAAACATTATGGGTGGGCCACAGACAATGGCACTAGTTTTATGGCGAAAATCAGCATCACGGCCTTGATCAATACGTTTTTTTAATATCTCCGTAATAAGACCCACGGGCCCTTGCCAACCTTGTTCTGCCTCGTCAACAATGATTTCAAGATTAATATCAAACTGCTTCCACATCTCATACTGATAGCCAAAGAGCAGTTCTGATGGCTTACGAGCCCCATAGATAATATCAACCTGGCCATAGCGACTACGATTTTCCAATACTGAAAGAATGGGCGAACGCAGAGGTACAATACCTAAACCACCTGCAATAAGCAGGATATCTTCGCCAATCATATTCTCCACCGGGAAATGTGTCCCAAAGGGGCCACTGATGCCAACCTTGGTGCCCCGTTCCACTCGATTAAGGAAATTGGTCATATTGCCCACGCCACGAATACAGAGTTCCAAATCCCCATGGCGAATGGGAGAAGAGGAGATAGAAAAGGGGCCTTCACCAATACCAGGCAACTCAAGCATTACAAATTGGCCTGGATGAAATGTAAAATTATGGCGCTCATCTGGGTCGCAAATCTGAATTTGGTACAACTTTTCGGTGGCAGTCAAGGGATAAACATTGGTAATTTCTGCCTTGTGGCTGTACTCAAAATCATGGACAGATTGCCGTGCCTGCTCAGGCTGATCCGTAGCACCAAGATCAATAAACTCTAATTTATTTTCCATTGTTATCGCCTCCTCGCACACTGGCAATCACCTCTGGCACGGTGATGTCGGCCAGACAGGCATTACCACAGCGTCCACATCCAACACATAGTGATTCTTCATAGGCCTCCACAAAGCCGCGATGCTTATGGTAGTAGCGATACTTTAAGCGGGTATGGCTCTCTGGTCTGAAATTATGGCCGCCAGCGACCTCAGCAAAATCAACCAGGTTGCAGGAGTAGAGCAGCTTTTCCTTACGGGCATGGCGCAGATCAAGGTCAACCTCTTCTTCTACTCCATAACAATAACAGGTAGGGCAAACATTGGCGCAGGTACCGCATGACAGACATTTATCTCCCCACTCCTGCCAGACATCAGCATGGAATTCCATATCTAAGATTTTTGTTAAATCAGAGGTGTCCACCTGGGCAGTGATCTTTTTGTTTTTTTCACTCACAGCGTGACGGAAGAGTTTATGATCACGATCTGTGGCGTGGTAGGACTTTATTTTTTCTAACAGATGATAGGCCTTTGCTGAGTTCACCTCAGCAAAATAGCTGTCATCCAGGCGAGTTAAAAAAAGGTCAAAACCGCGAATAACGGAATCACTAGCCATGGATCGACAAAAACAGGAAGGGGTCGGAGAGCAGGAGTGACCTACAATGAACATATTGGAACGCTTTGCTCCATAGAATGGATTTGGATAGACGCTTTCCATTAATACCTTATCAAGCTTATTCAAGGCATTGATATCACATGGATGCAGACCAAAGAGAACCGTGTGCTGATAGGCTCCGTAGTCCACGTGCTTGTCCCAGTCATGGTCAGACAAGGTAAAGGTACAGAGATCCTCTCGATGGGGCAGAAAGAATTTTTTGGCCGAGTGCATAGTCTGGCCATAATCTAGGGCAAGATCAGCAAAACCAGAGGTCAGGGCGAAATCATAGAGGGCATTATCCTTTTTATCCCTGCCTTTAAGTACTGGTCCAACAATAGGATTTACGGCCAGAAGCTCATAGAGGGCAGCAAGTTCCTCGGCCGGAAAGACTTTAAAAATCATGAATTTCCTCCTTACTTCCTTAACAATGAGGGAACGATACAAGAGAGTTGTCTAGGAAAATGAACATGTAATCATATTGCGATTTTTCACAGTGAAAAGTCAAGGAAGAAAATGTTAGATTTCTGCTGGAGGAAAAACAGTGGCATATTGACGAATTCGTGCCAGTTTTGCTGGGCCAATACCATGAACCTTACGGAGTTCATCAAGATGGTTAAAGGCACCATGTTGGCTACGATAGTCAATAATGCGCTGGGCCAGTTTTGGACCTATGCCAGGAATCTGGCTGAGGAGAGAAATACCTGCCTTGTTGAGGTTAATCGACTGATAAAAGACCAGAGGTTGGCTGGCTGACAAGGCTGGATCAATCTCATAATGTTTCTGTCGACAAACAGTGCTATTGGTCGTAAAAACAGTGTTATATGAGCAAAAAAGAATGTAAAGAACAAGCAGGAGGGGTAGAAGAAAATGGAGACGAGGCATGTTAAAAATAGTTGCCAGCCGTCAGTTACCAGTTGCCAGTTTAAGGAAGTATGTAGCTGTTAAATATAACAGCATCCAACTGTAAACCGGCAACTGGAGACTGATAACTGTTAACTTTTATTTTCATCCTTCATCAGCTTATAGTTGATACTATCAACCAAGGCTTGCCAACTGGCCTCAAGAATATCAGTGGAAACACCCACTGTACCCCATGTACTGTCATGATCGCATGATTCAATAAGAACACGCACCCGAGCACCAGTGCCATGTTCACTTAACAGGACACGGACTCGATAATCGTTGAGGGTCATCTCTTCGAGATTTGGATAAAACCGAGTCAAGGCCTTGCGTAAAGCAGCATCAAGGGCATTTACCGGGCCATCACCGAGGGAGGCAGTATGAACCATCTCACCAGCCACCTCAAGGCGAATGGTGGCCTCAGCCACCATGGTATCGGTTTCACTGTTCTTTTGATTGATAACCCGAAACCCTTTGAGATCAAAATAACGGCGTTGTGTTCCCAAGGCACGGCGCATGAGCAGCTCAAAGGAGGCCTCGGCCCCCTCAAACATAAACCCTTGTTGTTCCAAGGTTTTTAAATCTTTCAAGATAGTGCTCACCACAGGATCATTGCTCTCAAGATCAATGCCAAATTTCTTGGCCTTGTGCAGCACATTAGAGCGTCCGGCCTGATCAGAAATTAAGATACGGCGGACATTGCCAACTTTTTCAGGGTCGATGTGCTCGTAGGTAAGGGGGTTTTTCTGCACAGCAGAAACATGGATACCACCCTTATGGGCAAAGGCTGAATTGCCCACATAGGGCTGATAGCGATTATGAGACAGATTTGCCAGTTCATTTATATAGCGCGATGTCTCACTGAGCTTATCCAAGCGATTGGCCGCCTCAAAACTATGTCCCATCTTCAAGGTTAGAGCGGGGATAATGGAGGTAAGATTAGCGTTACCACAACGCTCACCATAGCCATTTATAGTTCCCTGCACCTGGGTTGCCCCCATCTCCAGGGCAATCAATGAATTTGCCACAGCCGTTTCAGTGTCATTATGGGCGTGGACACCTAACTCTACGGTATGACCCTGCTTCTTCAGATGATCCTGCAAGGTACGAATAATTGCAGGGATCTCCGTGGGCAAGGTACCACCATTAGTATCACAAAGCACCAGGGCATCGGCTCCACCTGCAACAGCACGATCAATTGTTGCTAGGGCATATTGCTGATTATACTTAAAACCATCAAAGAAATGTTCAGCATCATAAAAAAGCTTTTCCACATGAGGCTTCAGGTAGCGCAAGGAATCTTCAATAATGAGTAGATTATCTTCAAGCTCAATATGCAGGGCATCATAGACATGAATATCCCACGTCTTGCCAAAGATGGTGATAACAGGTGTGTTGGCATCAATGAGGGCATTGAGGTTAACGTCATCCTCCACACTATTTTTGAATAAACGAGTAGAACCAAAGGCCGCAACCTTCGCATGGTGCAGGGTATGATTTTGAATTTCCTTGAAATATGCAGTGGAAATGGGGTTGGCACCAGGCCAGCCACCTTCAATATAATCAACACCCAAGGCATCAAGTTTTAAGGTAACCTTGATCTTATCCTCCATGGTGAGGTTGAAATTCTCTGCCTGGGTACCATCTCGTAAGGTCGTATCGTATATCGTATAAGAGGTCATTATATTAGATTCCAAAAGTCATAATAATATGCTACTGCTCTCCAACTGGCAAAACATCCTTATCCAGTTCAAAGGCATCATGCAGGCTGCGAACGGCAAGCTCGGTGTATTTCTCGGCAATAACACACGATACCTTAATTTCCGAGGTGGTAATCATCATAATATTAATGCCTTCCTTGGAGAGAACCTTAAATAAGGTAGAAGCAATACCGGCGTGATTACGCATACCAACACCAACAATGGAAATTTTAGCAATATCCTTGTCACCATTAAAGCTCTCCGCACCAACTTCTTTCGCTACATCAGTAATGATTTCTATGGCTTGATCATAATCTGTCAAGGGTACGGTAAAGGTCATATCAGTAAGGTCACTACTGCGGGTATTTTGAATTATCATATCTACAATAATGCCAGCATCAGAAATGGGGCTAAAAATTTGTGTTGCTGTGCCTGGTGTATCTGGCACCTTGCTGATGGTTATACGAGCTTCATTCTTATTATAGGTTACGCCTGAAACAGGTAATGCTTCCATTTCTTCATTCTCCTCAACAACCCATGTCCCTTCAGTATCAGTAAAGGTAGAACGAACATGGAGGGGTACATTATGGCTTTTCGCCAGACTTACGCAACGAATATCCAGAACCTTAGCGCCAAGGCTTGCCAGTTCCAGCATCTCATCATAGGTAATTTTATCTATTTTTCGTGCCTTGGGATAGATATTGGGGTCAGTGGTATAGACACCATCAACATCAGTGAAAATCTCACAGGCATCAGCCTTTAAGGCAGCAGCTAAGGCCACTGCAGTGGTATCAGAGCCACCTCGTCCTAAGGTAGTGATATGGCCATCATCTGTTACCCCTTGAAATCCTGCCACCACGACAATCTTGCCCATATTGAGCTGAGCGGTAATAAGTTCAGGGTCAACATTTGTGATACGCGCCTTAGTGTGCCTGGTGTTGGTGTGAATTTTCACTTGATCTCCCAGCAGAGAGATGGCATCTAAGCCAGCATTTTTCACTGCCATAGCAAAAAGGGAAATAGTAACCTGCTCGCCAGAAGAAAGCAGCATATCCATTTCACGGGGATCAGGTATCTGCTGCATCTGCCCAGCAAGATCAACAAAACGATTTGTTTCACCAGACATGGCAGAAAGTACAACCACCATTTGGTTGCCCTGTTGAGCCATTTTCATGACACGCTCTGCTACAGCCCTGATTTTATCAGGATTCGCCACTGAGGTGCCTCCAAATTTTTGAACCAAAAGTGCCATCTTTAAATTTAAACCTTCTAATCAAAGTAATAATAGGGAAGTATTCTACAGACAAAAAGAACTCGTAACAGTTTCAAAAACTATTTTATTTACCAATAAATCACATGAAACTCTACATTTTTAGACTATTTAACGAAAAATTCCACATTAAACCCTCTGGTCAAAGAGGAAATGACACCTTATAGTGTAGTGCTGGATGCATTAAAACGCACTAGAGGGGTGCACTTAGGTTTCCCCTTGATTTAACAACAAAAAACTGCTAAATATCAATGTTTTGATTCTTGTGTCTATCAGACAATTATTGTAAAAAAAGTGTGAAGATTTAATAAGATAGGCCGTTAAGTATAATTGTAGTGTAAAAATATGATCTGTATGGATCATACCAAGTTATTCCCCACCAACTTTCAAGGGAAAACTACAAAAGTTTATTAAACAACTACCCTGGTGCCATTTTGAAGGGACAATATATTCTGTTATCAATATCAGGTGCTGTTGTTTTCGCCGTGGGTGCTCTGTGTGTTCAGCACGACCAATCGCTGTATCAACCCCAGCTTCTACAACAGATTAAAAAATCTGACATAGCCCAACAAGAAACTGTTATCCCTTCTCTCTCCCCCTTGAAGGTTGCAGCAGTTATCCCTCCCCCTCCCCCACTGTATGCCCAGATTGCCTATTCAAAGTATGGAGAACTAAACCAAGGCGATACCCTTATGAAAGCACTTGTCCGTGCCCAGGTTCCTTCTGAGGCTAGAGTGCAGATAATTCGCAACCTCTCCTCCTGTCTTGATTTTAGAAAACTACGCCCTAAAGACACCTTCAGTGTTGACTTGGACGTTGATGAAAATTTAGTACGATGCACCTACGAGTCAGATGCCCTCCACAAATATACTGTTGTTAAGCAGGATGATACCTATGTGGCAGTTCAAGATGATATTCCTTTGATGGTAAAAACCATCAGTCTGTCTGGTACAGTTAAAACCTCTCTCCATGGTTCCTTGAACAAATTGCACTTAAGTCCCAAACTGATTTACTCTTTTGCAGACATCTTTGCCTCCCGCCTGGATTTTAATACTGAAACCCAGCCTGACGATTCTTTCTCCATAGTCTTTGAAGAGTATTACAAAGATGACTCTCTTATTGGCTATGGTAATATTTTGTATGCCAGCTATGGCCAGAAGAATGGCGATACCCACGAAGGGTTTTACCGCGAAGATAAAGATGGTCATGGAGCCCATTACACCAAGGATGGTGAAGAGTTAGGAACATCCTTTATTCGCTCTCCTGTCCCTATTGCACGTCTGAGCTCAAAATTCACCTGGAAACGCAAGCACCCAATCCTGGGCATTGTTCGTCCCCACCTTGGTGTTGACCTGGCTGCCCCCTACGGGACTCCCATAATGGCTGCTGGTGATGGTAAGGTGATTTTTCGTGGTACTCGTGGTGGTTTTGGTAAGCAAATTATCATTAAACACCCAAATGGCTACAAAACCTATTATGGCCATCTCTCCCGTTACAGTAAGGGGTCTTATAGTGGCGCTAAGATAAAACAGAAACAGATCATTGGTTATGTAGGCTCCACCGGTCTTTCCACTGGTCCCCATCTCGATTATCGAGTTTCTCATAACGGTCAGTTCAAAAATCCCTTTGCCTTAAAATTTAAACCTCGTTCCATCCTTAAGGGAGAGAGTAAAGTGGCTTTTAATCATTCCATGGATCAGCTCATGGCAAAACTGGCCACCAGTGATGAAAAAATCATTTCTGTTCGCCAATTTGTCCTCAAGCCTGATGAGTCAATAACCTTACTTTAGGGTATCTCTAAAAAATAGGTGCCAGGTTTCAGGGGGCGGGTAACAGCAAAACGCTAATCCTTTTACCTAACACCCTGAACTGGTACTTGAAATGTCATCCCCTCCCTTAAATCTTGTCCTGGTCGAACCAGAAATCCCCCCCAATACCGGTTCCATTGCTCGACTCTGCGGTGCGACGAATACAGTTCTGCATCTCGTCCATCCTTTAGGCTTTTCCACATCTGATAAACATTTGAAACGGGCCGGGCTTGACTATTGGCGCTTTGTTGCTATAAGATACTGGGATAATTTCGATTCTTTCCTAAAGGCAACAGCAGAAGAGCGTCTTTACTTCTTTACAACAAAGACTCCAACTCCGTATACCGCTGCCAGATTTGCACCAGGAGATTATCTTGTTTTTGGCAAAGAAACCAAAGGGTTACCTAAAGAGGTTCTTAACCTATATCAGAATCGCTGCTACACCCTTCCCATGGCTAACAGCAATATACGTAGCCTCAATCTGGCCATGACTGCAGGCATTGTTCTCTATGAGGCAATCCGCCAGCTAGGAGATTCACCATGAGCTTCCGTTGTTTTTTGAGCCTTATCGTCTTCTCTGTAATAATTGCCCTCCCCCTTCAGGTTGAGGCTGAAACTCGGTATGTATCAGATGTATTGGTCGTTTCCCTGCGTGATGCCCCAAGTAGATCTGCTTCAATTATCGGACACCTGCGTTCAGGAAATGTCATGGAGGTTGTAGAAGAAAATGAAGATGGCTATGTTCTCATTACAACAGATGCTGGCGATCAGGGGTGGATGCAGGCGCGTTACACCACAACCAAGTTGCCTAAAACCCTGGCTATTGATAAATTAAAAGCCCAACTCATTTCGCTACAAAAGCAACTACAGATAGCAAAAGATCAAAAAGAAAAGGTTGTTACCTCTGAAAAATCACTTCTTGAAGAACTCGCTCAGCTCAAAAAAAGCAGCGCCGAGTTGATTAACCAGATAGGCACCATGAAAATGGCGGTAACAGAAGCAGAGTCCAGCTATGTTGATTTGCAAGAAAAATCTAAGGGAGTGGCAGAGGTATATCGCCAGAGAGACGAATTCCTTGCCCGCCATGATGAGATGAAACAAAAAATTGCCTTTCTAGAGGCAGAAAACAATGATCTTGTCCAGACAGGACGAATTCTCTGGTTTCTTGCTGGCTTTGGAGTCTTTTTAGTTGGCTGGATGATGGGTAAAATGGGTCGCAAGCAGCGCCATAGTCCCCTGAGCCTTTAATTAATAGGCCCCCAAAAACCACACACCCTAAGCAGACTATTGAGCAAGCCGTTTACGCAATACAGACATTAATTTTTCAGCCTGCTTAAAGTCAGAATGAAGGCGTAATATTTTACTAAGATAGGCTTTGGCGCTATCTAACTCACCCATCTCAAAAAGGAGATGGCCGATATTATAATTAACAATCTTGTTTTGGGGTTGCAAACGCAAGGCAGACATATAAAAATGTTTTGCCTTATCCCAGTTGCCCATTTTCTTGGCGGCCAACCCCAAAAGATTCCAAAATTTCACCGTCTGATCATCATCACCCTCCAAGCGTGTACCATACAGATAATCAGCCTTATCAAGGAGTCCGACTTCAATATAGGCATCTATCACCTTTGCAACTTCTTCTTTTTGATTTTTAGCAAACTTCGCGGCCTTTTTTAGGTTGGCACGAACCTCAGTCATATTATCAAGTTTATACGCTGCTGTAGCAAGGTCAAGATAGACACCAATATTCCCAGGTGAAACCTCAAGGGCTTTTTCCAGATAGGTATACATGCGCGGATAATCTCTGCGCCTGGTGCAAATACCAGCCAACTCAATAATGGCATTAATATAGCCCTCTTCAATCTCAACGCAGCGCTGCAAAAACATTTCAGCCTGATCATCCCGTCCTAATTCACAATTAATTTTGCCGATATAATAATAAGGTTTTGCTATCTCAGGCATTAAGGCCTGTGCTAACAGGTAATTTTGTAAGGATTTTTCAAGATCTCCATGGATATAATTATGCTTGCCAGCATGAATAACCTTAAGATAAGGGGATGACGATTTTTGCTGGGAAATCAGCTGAAGGATGCTTTCTTCCAAGGCACCAGCTGTGATGGGTTTAATGAGGTAACTATCAACTTCAGCCTGCAAGGTATTGATAAATTCACCACGCTTATCAGCCCCGGTGACCATTATAAAGGGCAAAGTAAAAAACTCTTTAGACTTGCGAATGCGGTGCAGTAACTCCAGGCCATTCAGTTTCGGCATTATATAATCACTAACAACAATATCAATATCACCCTCTTGAATTTTCAACCAACCCGCCTCGCCATCGATAGAGGCCGCAATATTATTAAAGCCAATACTAACCAGCATGGTCTCAAGCATCTTGCGCATGGGCATATTGTCATCGACAATAAGGATACGTTTTTTCTTATCATTAGAAGTAAGCATAATGCTATTGTAGCCTAGCACAGCCATTTTTAAAAACTACTTTCCACTAGAGGTAAAAAAATAACTCTCAGGCCTGAAAAAGTTCAACACTTTACCTTGAAACATTACCCTTTCTTAGGTAGTTTTGGTGACCTTATCGAGAACCTTATTTGTATTGCCTGTTTATTCGGGTGGGTCACTCTAGCACCCTAACTAAATAGGTATTTCCCAAAACTTTTTTTATTGAGATTATCTCCTGGTGTTTACACAACTACTAAGTACAATTAACAGTTTTGTCTGGGGACCTGTCACCATCATCCTGCTGGTTGGCACAGGCATTTTCACCACCCTTCTATTAAAGGGTGTGCAAGTGAAAAAATTCTTCCTAGGCATGGGATTACTCTCTGGCAAATATGACGACCCCAACGATCGCGGCGAGATTACCCATTTTCAAGCCTTATCAGCCGCTCTTTCTGCCACCATTGGCACAGGAAATATTGCTGCTGTGGCTCAGGCCATTCGCTTTGGTGTGGCCCGTGGCGTTTTCTCCAACGAGGCTGGGCTGGGTAGTGCACCCATTGCCCATGGTGCAGCGCGTACAGAAGAACCGGTTCGTGAGGGGCTGGTGGCCATGCTTGGTCCTTTTATTGACACAATTGTTATCTGTACCATGACTGCTCTGGTTATCATTATAAGTGGGGCATGGCAAGAAGGCTTGTCAGGCTCAGACCTCACTGCCCGTGCCTTTAATATGGGGTTGCCGGTTGTCGGGGGCTATATTGTTGCCATCGGTATTATTTTCTTTGCCTTTTCCACAGCTGTGAGTTGGTCTTATTATGGTGATCGCTCAGTGGAATACCTCTTTGGTACTAGCTTTGTCATGCCATATCGTATTTTGTATTGTTTTTTGCTGCCAGTAGGTGCAGCAGTAGAACTAAACCTAGTCTGGACCATATCTGATATTTTTAATGCCCTGATGGCTCGGCCAAATCTAATTGGTCTGCTCTTTCTTTCAGGGGTAGTAACCAAAACAACCAAAGATTATTTCAAGGGCAGTGCACAGATCTAGACTTCCCTCAAATTAGAGCAATAAGGATATAAAATGAAAAAAATAGCAATACTTGCTGGTGACGGCATTGGACCCGAGGTTATGGCAGAAGCCATTAAAGTACTTGACGTTGCCCAACAAAAATTTGATTTCAAACTGGAGTATATTTCAGAAGATGTGGGTGGTTGCGCCATTGATAACCATGGCGCGGCTCTGCCTGCCCATACCCTAAAGACCTGTGAAGAGAGCGATGCCATCCTTTTTGGTTCTGTTGGTGGCCCAAAATGGGAAGCACTTCCACCAGATGAACAGCCAGAACGTGCCGCCTTGCTGCCTTTACGCAAGCATTTTGATCTATTCTGTAATTTCAGACCAGCTAAGGTATTTCCTTCTTTGGTTCAGGCCTGCCCATTACGAGCAGACATTATTGGCAACGGTTTTGATATTCTCTGTGTGCGTGAGTTAACCAGCGGTATCTATTTTGGTGAACCAAAGGGTCGTGAAGGCAGTGGAAGTGATGAAATGGCCTATGACACCATGGTCTATCGCCGTGGGGAGATTGAGCGTATTGCCCGCATGGCCTTTGAGGCTGCCAGATTGCGGAACAAGAAGGTAACCTCAGTGGATAAGGCCAATGTCCTAACCACAATGGTGCTCTGGCGTGAAGTGGTTATTGAGATTGCCAAGGAGTATGACGATGTAGAATTAAATCATATCTATGTTGATAATGCCACCATGCAGCTTGTACGCGACCCTCACCAGTTTGACGTTATGCTCTGTGGCAATATGTTTGGCGATATCATCTCTGATGAATCTGCCATGCTCACCGGTTCTATGGGCTTGCTGGCCTCAGCCAGCCTCAACAAGGACAAATTTGGTCTGTATGAGCCTGCAGGCGGTTCTGCCCCAGATATTGCTGGTCAAGGTATTGCCAACCCCATTGCCCAGATCCTTTCGGCAGCAATGATGCTGCGTTATAGCTTTGGCCTTGATGTCGCAGCTGATGCCATTGAAAATGCGGTGGCCGCGGCCTTAGATAAAGGTATTCATACGGCAGATATTGCCATTGATAAAAATAAATCCGTCAACACCAAAGAAATGGGCGACGCAATTATCGCAGCCCTATAGTAAGCAGCAGATTAGCGGGACGCTGTTATCACACCGTCCCGTCAACCTGCCTGAAAAATATAAGGGTATCTCATTCGTCTCCCTGAATTTAGCTAAACCTAAGTGTATGACCAAAACTCCCCCCGTAATCATCCTCGTGGAACCACAAGGCGATCGTAATATTGGCTCAATTTGCCGGGTGATGCTCAATTTTGGCTTTCAAGAACTGCGCCTGGTAAACCCACAAGTCGACCATCTTAGTAAGGATGCGCGCGATATGGCGGTTAAAGAGGCCAAAGAGATTTTAAAGAATGCCACCATTTTTAAGGATCTACAGGGTGCTGTGGCTGATTGCCACTATATCTTTGGTACCAGCCGCAGGTTTGGTAAATACCGTACTGATTGGCATTTGCCTGAAGATCTAAATTCCCTGCAGGCCTCAATACCAATAGAGCAAAACATGGCCCTGGTTTTTGGTAGGGAGGATCATGGCCTTTCAACAGCAGAGCTTGATTTATGCACTAGCTTTATTGCCATTCCCACCTCTACCGCGTTCCCTTCCATGAATCTGGCTCAGGCGGTGGGGATATGCCTTTATGAATTAGGCAAGGTTGCCTCGCAAGGCTTGCCACAGCAACGCCAGTTGGCCAATAACGCCGTGCTTGAGAGGATGGTCCAACATATGCGAACCACTTTAGCAAGATGTGACTATCTTGACCCCCAAAACCCAGATCATATTATCCATACCTACCGCAAAATATTCAGTCGAGCTGGTCTCAATGAAAGAGAGGTACGTGTGCTGCATGGTTTATGGCATAAAATAGACTGGTTGACAAAGAACCAAAGAAACCAATAGCAGATACCAAAAATCTGCCTCTATTACTTATCTGCGTATTCCAGACGATCCCGGCCAGTGATTCCACGCTATTAGCGGCCACCTGAAAATGTAGCAAAAATGGCCATTTGAAAATGTCGGCACGAATATGCCCTTATTTCTCTTGACCATCAGTAAGCCAGCTCGCTGTTACTACTCAGAATAAGATGGTAATCTGTATTCATAGAATTTCTAACGAAAAAGAATGCTCATATGACTCTATTTATCTGGACGATATTTACGCTGCACACCCTTTAAAAAATTACGTAACATCTGATTTTGGCACTCCCGGTAATGTTTATGACCTGGCCTGCGGAAAAAGGCACTTAATTCAGGCTTACTCATGGGAAACCCGGCCAGATCCATAAGATCCAAGACATCTTCAGCCTTAAGATTCAAGGCAATTTTCAGCTTCATGAAAATACTATTATTTGTTAAGCGCTTCTCGGGCACCGGCGCAGCCCCTTCTTTCTTACCTCTTTTGAAGGTAATCAAGCCATTTAGAAATTGAGCTAACTTTATATCACTCAACTCCTTAAAGGCAGGATCATCATCTTTTTTTAACCAATCGCTGATCTCTGCCCGGGTTACCTTCTTGTTTGCCAAGCCAAATATCGCTATCATCTTTGAATCATCAAAATTAAAGGTATAGCGGATACGGCGAAGAATATCATTATTAGTCATAATTGCGGTACCGATAGAGAACGTTGTATTGGGAAATTAGTATATTTTGAGAGCACTATTGCCACACATTTGTTGAGCTGACAAGCGCGGCTCTTCCTGGTGGTGATCTTTTATTTGACCTCTGTTGCATATTTTGCCTATGATGTAGCAATTAATTATCCATCAAGTCTGACAGAATCGACCCAGTTCCAGCGACAAGAGGTGTATTGTGTTACCGATATTACTACAACCAGCATTTCTATGGTTTTATGCCTGCACATTTTTTTTAGTGCTCGAGATTTTCGCACCTGGCTTTATCGCAATTTTCTTTTCCTTTGGCTGTTTAAGTGCTTCCCTAGCTGCATGGTTGTTTGGAGTTAATACACAATGGCAAATTACAATTTTTTGCGGTGCAACCCTTGTTTCTTTACTTACCTTACGCAAGCTTTTTTTAGCCACATTCAGCGGCAAACAGTCATCAGATGATGATGATTATGACTCCCAATATATCGGTACTACTATTACTGTAACGAAAGCCATTAGCCCTACTCAGCAAGGAGAGATAAAACTGGCTGGTTCCTTTTGGCTTGCTGTCGCAGATTATGAAATGGCAGTAGGAGATAACGGAGTTGTGGTTGGCAGAGATGCCCACAATGCCTTGATTATCAAAGTTAAACCAACTTAAATTCTAAAAGGAGAAAGTAAATGCAAGGATCCATCGTCATAGCTGCGATTATTGCTGTGGTTGTTATCATTGTATTAATAAAAACCGCCATTGTTGTTCCCCAACGCTCTGAATTCATTGTTGAACGTTTGGGAAAATACAGTAAATCCCTTCAGGCTGGCTTTCACATCCTTATTCCCTTTATCGATACCGTGGCCTATAAACGTTCCCTTAAAGAAGAGGTCATTGATGTCA
>JAOZSN010000153.1 GCA_029939635.1 Deltaproteobacteria bacterium | reverse complement strand
GGTAATTTTCAAGGCAAGTGGAGAGTCAATAAAGACCGGTACAGGAGCCTGTCCCGCGCCTGTCTTGTGTAGCAGAGGAAAGCGTTTGCCCCATTTTTCATCACTGAAAATCCGATCCAGTTCAAAGAGTAACTCCTGGGTTCGTCCCAGGGAAAAGGCAGGGATAAAGACCTTGCCGTTATCAGCCAAAGCCTTATTCAGGGTTTCGGCTAATATCTCTAGCCGCTGCTGACGATTCTCATGGCAGCGGTTACCGTAGGTGGATTCTAAAATGAGGAGATCACAGCTGGGGGGAGGATCGGGGTCAGGCAGGATAGGGGTGCCATAATTCCCGAGATCACCGGAGAAAAGAACCGACCAATCAGGCAGTCCTTTCTGCTCTATTTGTAGATGGACAAAGACAGAACCAAGAATATGACCAGCTCGACCCATGGTAAAACAGGCACCTTTCTTTAGTTTAAAGCGCTGACCACACTCAAAGCCCCAGGAAAGATCGGCAATGGTTTCCACAAACTCACGCCGCTGTTGACGAGAGAAGGAGGAAAAGGACAAGGCATCATCCAACATGGGAACCAACAAGGCCTTGGTGGCGTGGGAGCAGATAATCTCACCCTTGAAGCCAGCCTGGAGTAAATCTGGAAGGCGGCCAATATGATCAATATGGGCATGGGTGAGAAAGAGATAATCAATCTTTGCCGGGGCAACAGGCCACTTGATCATGGGCTGCAAGGAATCATGGCCCTGGGCCAGGCCGCAGTCCACCAGAATAGCCAGACCATTAGCACGTAGCAGGTGGCAGGAACCTGTGACACAGTGTTTGCCGCCTAGATGGGTAACTTCAGGTTGCATAGGTTTAACCAGCCAGAATCCCTTTTGCTTTAAGGACGTTTTGATTTTAAAAAATTTTTAATCTCTTCCGAAAAAAGTTGAAAGTCGAGGAGATTTTTCTGAAAAATACCGAACACCACCTCATCATCAACTCGTTCATAATAATGAACGATGAGATTCCTAAAAGCCGCCATCTTTTCATATTTGAGTAAACTTTCTCGAGCGAGAATACCATTCTCGGAAAGCACTACAAAGGTGTCCCGATAACTTATGGGCTCGCGTAGTTTTTCATCCGAAACAATATGCTGGGCAATGTCAATAACACCTTCAATAAGGACATGAAGGGTACGCTCAACAAATCTACGACTGCGAATATCCGAGGTGTAAACATCCCAAGTGATATCCTGAGAGCGTTGCAACTCCGAGATATTGCTTTCAATATCTGCCAGAATTCTCTCCACCAGAATATTATCAACCATCATGCTCACCATATAGGACTTTCCCTGCATAACGCTGATGCAGATACCGGAAATCCTCATAATATTTACGACCCATTACCTCAAAACGAATGCGCTGCGCTCGATCACGCTCGTAGAGCAAAACACCATGGCGCCTAACCTCATATTTCAATACCTCTCCCGCCCTATTTAAAACAACAGCATCCACAGGAAGGCCAACATGTTTCTCAAGCCCCACGATAAAACCAAGGAGGTCAAACTCTGTACTACCCTCAGCCAAAAGCAAGGCAATATCCAGATCACTGTCTGAGTGTGCTGCCGAACAAGCGCGAGAACCAAAAAGATACGCCGCAATAATATCTGGAAATTGCTGGCAATAGTCAACTATGGAAATATTCAATTTTAGCAAAACAAGTTGTGTTCCCTAGTCTTCTGGTCGTGAGTTGTTTTTATTGTCTTTGTCGTTGATGGCATCATCTTAAGACAACAATTTTAGGGCACAAAGAAAAACATTCTTACCAACAGGCAGAGTAACAAGTACCTAAAAGATCAACTTTACAGTTTACCAATACCTACCCTTTGCATAAATTTCCAAATTTCCTGCGCACTGCAATAAAGGAGGAGTCCATTCAAGAACTTTGCTAAAGAGAGAATAGACACTTTCTGCCTTATACTCATGGGCAATTTCATTTCGCAGGAGCCTAATGTCGATAAATTCGTCGGCGCTTTTGATAAGTCCTTTCTTTTCTGCTCGATTTATTCTGTCTCGTACTGTTCCTTGAGTTTCCAAGTCCAAAACGTCCAGCAGCCTGAAAGCCTTCTGTGTAATGACATCACTTAACCTGGCAAACCGGCTTGTTAAAGCCTCAAAACTTTCAAGTTCATCAGGAGAAAGGCCTTCATTTAAATTCAAGCGTTGACATTTTACCAACGAATAAGCCAACACATCTCTACCTCGCATAATCTCGTCAAGAAGATTTTTCAATTCATCATGTAAGGGATTCATAGCAATTGCACGCACTGCGGTAATATATGTTTCACGAAAGATTCTTGCCCATCACGAGTGATGATTATATCTATTTTCTGCTCCTCAATAGAAGCGTAAATATTTTTTTTGAGACATAATTTGTCTTCCAAAGCTGTTTTATTACTAAAAACTAACAAATCAATGTCACCGCCTTTAGCACTATCATCTACCCGTGAACCGAAAAGATACACCTTGCCCTGCGGGTCAAGACACCTCACAGCTCTAACAATAGCTTCTCTTTCTTCTGTTCGTAAACGCATTAGTCTTTATTTTCTTTTTTTGCCGGGACTCACAGGGCATGGATGGTACGCTCATTTTATTGTCTTTTTCGTGGATGGCACCATCCTAAAGTAACTATTTTAGGGCACAAAGAAAAATATTTTATTTTTTACGAAAAAATATCCTTGCCGACAGATAGGGCAACATCCTGCAACAAAAGACTATTTTTTCAAAATCTAAATATTCGCCTAGCCACCATAGCCTTATGCCTAACAAAATAAACTTGCGCTAAACGCCGCAAATTTACCATACTCAATTTCATAACCAACTATCACCCCAAACCACTTTTCATGGAGAATGTTATGAAACACTTATTATTGGCCTGCATTTTTGTCCTCATGACCACCTTTCAGGCTCTGGCCGGAGTCAACATCAACACAGCCGACCAATCAACGCTGGAATCACTCACAGGTATAGGCCCTTCCAAAGCACAGGCCATTATCAAGTACAGAACAGCCCACGGCAACTTCAACTCAAAGGACGAGCTGACCATGGTCAGAGGTATTGGCCCAAAGCTGCTCAAAAAGATCAAACAAGATATTGAGGTAGATTAACACTCAGAAAAAACCTTGTTGACAGGATTACAGGATAACAGCAGGATTTATAAAAAAGATTTTGTTATTATCCTGTTAATCCCGTCTAATTTTTATTTGTTGTTACTCTGAAGTTGCTCTTACAACTTGGAATTTAGTTTGTCTGCCATCACTATTCCCTTTATGCTTAACAAATTCTTCACAACTGACAAATTGTTGTTCGCTAAAGGCGGAAATCAATGTTACCAGTTTTTTCCTGGCACTACGTAGATTAATATAGTGGTGAAAACGAAAAGAGGCATTGGCCTCCTTGACCCGAGGTTGGCCTGGATCAATCTCCCAAGGGTGCATGTAAAAAGTAAAACTGTCATGCTGACGCAGAATGCGCTGCACTCCTGCACGATGAAGCAGGGAGGGTAGCAGGCGAAAATACCCCCCACCACCCCACGGCACAATCTTTTCACCAAGGTGAAGATTACTCACAGGGATCTCATAAAAAGGGCCTGGATAGGTGTAGAGCGGATCAGAACATTGCTGATTAGCAGGCAGGGTCAAAGACCCATAACGACCATGGCCTTCATAGGAGTTATAACTGGAATCATACAAATACCCTGTATCCCTGATAGCCTGCAAGACAGCATCATTAATGGAGAAACTTGGGGCACGGTAGCCGACCACCTCAGTACCTGTAATTTCTGCCAATAACTCCTTACTGCGTAGTAAATCTTCACGCAAATCAGCAGGAGATTGCTCATAACATAGTTGATGCCAGTAGCCGTGCGAAGCAACCTCATGACCACGCCGGGCAATCTCTTCCACCAAGACAGGACAGCGCTCGGCGACCCACCCCAAGACAAAAAAAGTTGCCTGTACGGGCTTACCATCAGCCCTCCTGCTAGCAGTCTCATCAAGGAGATCCAGCAGGGAATAGGTATTCTTCTCTACCCGCAGTTCACGCTGAGGCCAAGAATCATAAGAGATATACTCTTTAAAATTCTCAACTTGAAACCAATCTTCCACATCAAAAGTAAGCAGGATAGGCATAGGGAATCAGGGGGGCAGTAAAGCTAACTTGACATTTAAAAAAAATCGCCTTACACTTTACAATATAAAGTAAGGAGAAATAATATGCAATTATCGATAAAACTAACCAGCAAACGACAAGCAACCTTCCCCGCCAGTGTCTGCCAGGAGTTAGGGGTTAAGGCAGGGGATAACCTGATCCTAGAACAAATTCAGATTGACGGCCAGCCCTCATGGATACTTAAGCCTAAGAAAAATGTTTCCTCTCCATGGTTTTCCTCCCTGCACGAATTCAGCCAAGGAAAAAGCCATGACATGGCTGAGATAAGGGCCTCAATAGGTAAAACCATTGACCAGGAGAAGAAATGACACCTCCTGCAGGACTTGATACCTGTGTTGTTCTCCGACTACTGGTAGGTGAACCAAACAAGCAGGCAACCCTGGCTCTCCATTATCTGGAACAAGCCTATGGTGAAAACCAAACAGTCTTTGTCTCTGATCTGGTTGTCGCCGAGACATTTCACGGCCTCTGTCACCATTACCATGTCCCAACAGCCCAAGCGAGACAAACCATCAGAGAGTTCCTCTCTTCTCCAATGATTACTCCAACTGGCCATGCACTAACAGTACTCAATAACTATACAAAGCAAGGGGCCGGATTCATGGACCAACTAATCCGACAAGACCTCCTGGAGCAGGCTAAAACTGTCGTTACCTTCGACAAAAAGTTTTCCCGCCTTCCGGACGTTACCTGCCTAGCCAGCCATTAACCACAAACTACCCGAGCTCAGACTCAGCAAAGTCTACCATTTTGGCATCCTCGGGTGGTTCAATCTTTTCAACACCCTCTTCCCTGGTCAGAACACCGGTACGCACCATATTGGCGATCTCCCAGACATAGGGATGAAAGTCATAACGCTGACGATGCACTTGGTTAGCAAAGGCATTAAGGGTGCAGTTTGAAGAATTTGGGTCGGTATCATCGGGCCGCTCCCAACCCAGCGTCTTGATATGCTCGACAATGTCATCCTCATCATAAGGAAGAAAGGCGAGGGGATGCACATTCCAAGGAAACAATTCTTTCTGCTCAAATTGTTCATCAGTGAGAAAATAGGGTAGCACTCCTTCCCCACCAATCTCCAATAAGGGTTTCAACACTGCGGCCTGGGTCCCCTTCATCAGGGCTGGATTGGTGCGCATCACCGAGGACTGCACCGGTGCCTGTCCTGGTGACCAGCCAAACCCAACAAAGGGGATCTGTTTTTCAATGGCAGTACGCAGGACAATACCTTTGACAAAACCGATACAGCTCGTACAGATAGTGGAGGCACGCTCCAAGGTCTTGGCCGAGTACAATTCACGCTGGGCTGCAGCACGAAAGATAGTACGCATCATGGTAGCGCTGGGTTGCACCAACAGGTTATCCACACCAAGGCTGGTGCAGACATTACGGATATTCTCCAAGGCACGGGATGAGATAAAGGTATTATCAAAAGTAAGAGCTAGAACCCTGAGCTTGTAACGCTTAACAAAGATATCCAGGGTATACGTAGAGTCTTTACCACCACTGTAAGCCACGATAACATCATAGGTTCCCTTGCGTTTTTGATTTGCTAACAGGGCAAGGAACTTATCCTCATACTTCTTCTGACGGGCAACAGTGGCATCCTCACCCTTATAACGCTGGCAATGGTTACAGATACCCTCCTCATTGAAAGAGATACCTGGGAAGGTGGAAGGTAATATACAATTATTACATAAAAACCGTTCTTTTTTTGTCATGAAGTCGCCCTATTTACTTTTTTTTGACAGGATCTACAGGATTTTACAGGATCTATTTTTCTTTTTGTCTTTCATCCTGTCCATCCTGTTGATCCTGTCTTAGCATTTGTGGCTGTTCTTGTTTTCTTTTTTTGACAGGATCTACAGGATTTTACAGGATTTTTTCTTCTTTGCCTTTTTATCCTGTCCATCCTGTTGATCCTGTCTTAGCAGTTGTGGCTGTTCCTGCTTTCTTTTTTTGACAGAATCTACAGGATTTTACAGGATTTTTTCTTCTTTATTTCTCTAATTTTTCGTTTAATATCCACCTTGGACTCACCAAAATTTAGAATAAGACCCACAGGCTTTCCTGTTGCCACAAGGTAATTGACCAGCTGCACCTCATGTGCCTTCGATATGCTTCTGACGGATTTCAATTCTAAAATAATCGTATCATTTACAACAATGTCAGCAATGAATTTTCCCACTATCTCATTGTCATAATACACAGTGATCGCCTTTTGAGACTCTGCCTGCAGGGCATTTTTTCTTAACTCAATAAGCAAACATTTCTCATAGACACTCTCAAGGTACCCAAACCCCATCTGATTATAGACACGATACGCACAGCCAATAATTATGTCTGTCACGTCTCTATATTCCATATTCTCTCATTTTTTCGACAAATTCTTTTTTAGCTTTTTCTTCCTGCCTATCCTGTCATCCTGTCCAAGATCTTTAGCTGTTTTTCTTTTTTGACTGGATTACAGGATCTTTTGCGTTCGTCGGTAACAATGCTACTTTTCATCCTGTCCAATCTGTTTGTAATCAAAACCTTAATTCAGCTTTTTTTATCTTACCACTTGCTGTTTTAGGCAAGTCGGGCATGAATAA
>JAOZSN010000152.1 GCA_029939635.1 Deltaproteobacteria bacterium | reverse complement strand
ATCAATGGAGATTCCCTCAGCAGCAGTGTTGCTCTGTGGCTTGCTGGCGCTGTACGCCATGAAGGGATATATCTTCGAGCACCTGCTCATGAACCTACGTCACTATTTGAGTCAGCTCCACCTCATCACCATCAACAAGGACAATATGACCTCTATCACCATGGACGCCATGTATTTCTTTGCCGTGATGGTGGGACCTGTAATGCTGATCATTGTCCTGGCTGCCCTTATCGCCAACTATGCTCAGGTCGGCGTATTATTCACCACCGAAAAGATGGTGCCAAAGTATGAAAAAATTGATCCGCTCAAGGGCATCCAACGCATGTTTTCCATGCAAACCGTGGCCAATACCATCAAATCGATTCTTAAGATTGTAGTTATAGGCTGGGTGGCCTACATAGAGGTAAAAAAAAACATGAATGGGTTGCTGCCTCTAATGGATCAGCAACCCATGGCCATTTTCATATTTTATGCACGGGTCTCCTTCTGGATATTTTTAAAGGCTGCCCTGCTCATTGCCTTCCTGGCCTTCCTGGACTGGCTGTTCCAGCGCTGGCAGTTTATGAAAAAAATGAAAATGAGTAAGCAGGAGGTTAAGGAAGAGGCCAAGATGACGGACGGTGACCCCCATGTCAAAGGCCGCATCCGTTCCATCCAGATGGAGATGGCCAGAAAACGCATGATGGCAGATGTGCCAGATGCAGATGTGGTAATCACCAACCCCACCCGCCTGGCCATTGCCATTAAATATGACAATGCCACCATGGTGGCTCCCCAGGTGGTAGCAAAAGGGGCCGGGGTTGTTGCCCATCGCATCAAAGAAATCGCCAGGAAAAACCAAGTGACCTTGGTGGAGGATAAACCCCTGGCTCGTGCCTTGTATAAGAGTGTTGAAATAGGCGAAGAGATACCCGCTAACCTATTCCAGGCCGTAGCTGAGATTCTGGCCCACGTGTATAATTTAAGAAATAAAGCAGCCTAAAAACCGTAACCTGACACCAGAAAAAATGGCAGAAAAAGCACTTAAACTTCCAGCAAACTTCGAGTCATCATCATTAATGATGGCCTTAGGCGTGGTGGGGATCCTGGTTATTATGATCCTGCCACTGCCGCCGTTATTGCTTGATCTACTGCTTTCTACCGGCATCACCATGAGTATAATTATCCTGCTCATGAGTATGTATAATACCGACCCATTAGAGTTTTCCTCATTTCCGTCGTTGCTGCTACTCACCACCCTGTTTCGTCTGTCACTCAATATTGCCTCCACCCGTCTTATTCTCCTCCATGGCCATGAAGGTGGCACGGCGGTGGGACAGGTTATCACCTCTTTTGGTAATTTTGTGGTGGGCGGTAGTTTTGCAGTTGGTCTCATCATCTTCTTGATCATGGTGCTCATTAATTTTATCGTTATCACTAAAGGTTCAGGCCGAATTGCTGAGGTGGCAGCTCGCTTCACCTTGGACGCCATGCCCGGTAAGCAGATGGCCATTGATGCGGATCTTAATGCTGGACTCATTGATGAGGCCCAAGCCAAATCGCGCCGTGAAACAATATCCAGACAAGCCGAGTTTTATGGTGCCATGGATGGTGCCTCAAAATTTGTCCGTGGTGAGGCCGTGGCCAGCCTGGTTATCATGGCCATTAATATTGTTGGTGGCCTGTTTATCGGCGCTGTTCTGCAAAACATGGGGGTACTGGCAGCGGCAGAGACCTTTACCCTGCTTACCATTGGTGATGGCCTTGTCTCCCAGATCCCATCACTGATCATCTCCACCGCCGCTGGTATTATTGTCAGCCGTGCTGCCTCTGACTCCTCCATGGGACTGGAGATAAGCAAACAATTTGGTCGCCAACCCGAGGCGCTAGCTGTTTCCTCTGCCATCATCTTTCTTTTTGGCCTGGTCCCAGGCCTACCTCACCTGCCCTTTCTCATGTTAGGTACTGGTATGGGAGTCACATCCTGGTTTGCCTTTAAACAAAAAGTAGTAGATGACGAGGTCAAAGAACAAGAAGAGGAAAAAGCTAAAGAGTCTACAGAGCCTCCTCCAGGATCGCCAGAAACAGTGGAGGCATTGCTCTCCATGGATGTGCTGGAACTTGAGGTCGGCTATGGTCTTATTCCTCTGGTGGACGAGAACCAGGAAGGGGATTTACTGGAACGCATCCGCGGCATCAGACGGCAGTTTGCCACAGAGATCGGTATGATTTTGCCTCCCCTCCACGTACGCGACAACCTGCAGGCTAAGCCAGACGAGTATATCCTCATGCTCAAGGGTGTTGAACTGGCCAGGGGTGAGATTATGATGGGTCATTTCCTGGCCATGGATTCTGGTGCTGCCAAGCGAGAAATTGAAGGCATCCCCACCGAGGAACCAGCCTTTCATCTGGCCGCCCTATGGATCAGTGCAGAGAAAAAAGATGAGGCCCAGCTGGCAGGATACACCGTGGTTGATCCTTCCACCGTGATTGCTACCCACATCACTGAAGTACTGCGCAACCACGCAGAAGAACTCCTCGGCCGCCAAGATACCCAGAAATTACTAGATAATCTGGCCAAGACCCATCCTAAAGTGGTGGAAGAACTGATACCAAATCTGCTCACCTTGGGAGCGGTACAAAAGGTGCTGCAGAATCTACTCAGGGAGCGTGTCTCCATCCGTGATCTGCTCACCATCGCTGAAACCCTGGCTGACTTCAGTACGAATAATAAGGACCCAGAGGTACTCACTGAATTTGTCCGCCAGAAAATGGCCCGCTCTCTTATTGGTGGATTAGTAGATGAGCAAGGCGAGTTACACATTCTTTCGGTTGACTCCCAGATAGAGGATTTTATCCGTGAATCCATCCAACAGACCGAGCATGGCTCTTTCCTTACCTTGGAGCCTACCTTGGGCCAGACCATTGTTGAATCAATTATTACCGAGGCTGACCGTGTCACTGCCGAGGGCTACCAACCCATTCTGCTCTCTACCCCGGTGACCCGTCGCCATCTGCGCCAGCTCATTGAACGTTTTGCCCCCCAGGTCATTGTCCTGTCGGCCAATGAACTTACCACCAATGTAAAACTAAATTCACTGGGCACTGTAACCATCAACCCCAAACCGTCGGAGTAGTAATTGATTATCAAACGATTTGAAGCAGCCACCGCAGCCAAAGCCTTTGAGCTGGTGAAAAATGCCCTGGGTGAGGATGCGGTTATTCTTTCCAACAAGACGTTGGATAAGGGCACAGACCACCAACGCACCGAGATCATGGCAGCCATGGACTATGATGTGGAAAACGTCACGGAACCCTTGGTTGACCAAGAGGCTGGTCCGGCTAAGACAAACGCACCTCCTGCAGCCACCTATAATTATGCAGCCGTGCGCAAAGTGGCAAAGAAAAAACAGCCAACCTCTGCACCACGCCCTCGACTGGAGAGCCAAGAGCTGCGCAAGAATTTCAACCGCATTCTCCAAGAAAAAGGGGGAGCACCCCAGAACACGGGTGCAGGCGCTACAAAACCTAGTTCAGCAGCCGCGGCAAAGCCAAACCAACGCCAAATTAAAGAATGGCGTGATAAGCTCATTGGCAAGATCAAGGCAGCACCCATACGTTTTCACAATCAAGATGGCCCCACCATCATTGCCTTGGTAGGCCCCACCGGAGTAGGGAAAACGACCTCAGCCGCCAAGATTGCGGCCTGGTACCATCTGCGCGAAGGCAAAAAAGTAACACTGCTCTCCATGGACTGCTACCGCATCGGCGCCACGGATCAGTTGCGCACTTATGCCCGTATCATGCGCCTGCCCTGCGAAGTGGCCATCCGTAAAAAAGACCTGGCCCAGGCCGTGGCTCGCCATCAAAATTGTGATCTGATCATTATTGATACGGCAGGCAAGAGCCCTTATGACACCGGCCATGTTGACGAATTACATAACTGGTTTAGCAATGTAACAGATCTCCACCCCTTACTGGTGCTCAGTGCCACCACCAAAAAAGAAGATCTTGAACAAATCGTCAAGTCCTACGACCAGCTTGAGCCACATTCTCTCATCCTCACCAAGCTCGACGAAACCAGAACCTACGCCACCCTCTGTCAGCAGGTGGCCAATGCCCAATTACCAGTGGGATATCTCACCATGGGTCAACGGGTACCAGAAGACTTCCTGGTAGCTGACAAACCGTTTCTTGAGTCCTTTTTCAAAAAGGGCTGGGGTGCGGTGGAACAAAAAATCAACTGATTAGACTATTAAAAATATGAACCAAGCAACGACATTGGAGAAAATCATGGCGAGTACCACTCCCCTCCATCAAAATCAAGCGGCCTATCGCACCCCTCCTCGGGTTATGGCCATTACCAGTGGTAAAGGCGGTGTTGGCAAAACCAATATTGTCACCAACCTGGCCTACGCCTTAGCCCGCAAAGGAAAAAAGGTTCTGGTGCTGGATGCTGACCTTAATCTGGCCAATGTGGATGTGCTGCTTGGACTTACACCCCAGTTTAACCTGCACCACGTATTCACCGGTGAAAAACGATTGCGTGACATCCTGGTGGATGCACCTGGAGGTTTCCAAATCCTGCCAGCCAGCTCTGGTATCATGGAGATGGCTGAACTCAGTGAGGAACAAAAGCTCTACTTCCTTGAAGAGATTGCTGATCTTGGCCATGCCATTGACATCATGCTCATTGATACAGCAGCCGGCATCAACAACACGGTAATCTACTTTACCCTGGCAGCCCAAGAGCGAGTTATTGTTCTTACCCCAGAACCCACCTCACTCACTGACGCCTACGCCATGGTCAAGGTGCTTTCCAGCCAACATGGGGTCAAACGATTCCGCATCCTGGTAAATTCTGCCCAGACAGAAAAGGAGGCCCTGGCTGTTTATCGCCAACTCACCTTGGTGGCAGACCGCTTCTTAGACAGTCTATCCATGGATTATATGGGCTTTATCCCCTATGATGCTAAATTACCCCAGTCAGTACGAGCCCAACGTCTGGTCACCGACCTCTCACCACGCTCCACGGTAAGTGGCAAATTCTTTGCCTTGGCCGATCAAATATTACGAGAAAAGGCTACAAACTTAAGTGACGGAAATATTAAATTTTTCTGGCAAGGACTTTTCAATTTATAATATAGTAATAAGATACTAACAGATGAGTCATATACATTATCATATATCGAATAGCTCACAGGCATAAAGACACAAAGGCTGAGGACTAAACCTCTTAAAAAACATGAACAAACCACAAGCCGCCAGATTTAAAGATTACACCAACGCCTATTTCCAGACAGACACCAAGTTAACTGGAAAAAAGCGAGAAGAGCTTATCCTGGCCTACACGCCATTGATCCGTTATATCGCCAGCCGCCTTGCCTCGCGCCTGCCACCCCAAGTTGCCTTTGATGATTTGGTGAGCAGTGGCATCATTGGCCTGATTGACGCCATTGACAAATTTAACATTGGCAAAAAAGTACAGTTTAAGACCTATGCTGAATTCAGAGTTCGCGGTGCCATGCTTGATGAGTTGCGTTCCCTGGACTGGGTTCCCCGCTCTGTGCGCCGCAAGGCCACTGATATTGAGCATACCTATAAGAAACTGGAAAAAGTATTAGGTCGCCCAGCCACGGACGAAGAAGCGGCGGAGAGCATGGATCTCAGTCTGGACAATTTCTACAAATTGCTAGATGAGACCAAGACCGTCAGCTTCATGGATATTGAGCTACTCAGGGGTAAAGGCCCAGACTCCATGGGCTCTGGCATTGATGCCATATCCATGGATGGTACCGACCCCTTTGCTGCCATTAATCTCTCTCAGATCCGTGACCTGTTGGCTAAATCCATTGATAAACTTCCAGCCAAGGAGCGTCTCACCGTCTCCCTCTACTATTTTGAAGAGCTGACCATGAAAGAGATAGGCCAGGTCATGGGTTATACAGAATCGCGTATCTCCCAGATGCACTCCAAGGCCATGATTCGCCTCCGGTCAAGGCTCAAACAAATCCTGACTGATTAGCATCTGTGCAGCGAGGCTTCTTCTCTGCACGAGCAGTCCTACTCACATAGGGGTATGATCGCCGCAGCACTGCTACTCGTTGGCCTGCTTGCACAGAGATGAAGCCTTGCTGTGCAGATGCTTCACGGTAGATAACAATTTTCGACAAAACCACTAAAACACTTCACCTTTCTCTTAATTTCTGCGTAGAATAGCAAGTAACTGAATGTGTCACTTTGAATAAATATATACTATGAGGAATTCCCATGGCGACTGATACCAACATGAAAGTCCTGGTCGTTGATGACTTTGCCACAATGCGGCGTATCGTTAAAAATATCCTGACCCAGCTCGGCTTTAAACATATCGTTGAGGCAGATGATGGTGTCACAGCCGTTGATGTGCTTAAGGCTGAAAAGGTTGATATGATCATCTCTGACTGGAATATGCCTAAAATGACCGGCCTTGAATTACTTAAACATGTCAGAGGAGAGGCTGATTTGGCTGATATACCCTTTATCATGGTCATCGCAGAGGCATAGCAGGATAATATTATCCTGGCAGTGAAGGCCAAGGTAAGCCAATACATTGTTAAACCGTTTACCGCTGAAACCCTGGGCGAAAAAATTGACAAAATTTTCGCCTAATAGCCCGTACAGCTTCACGTCTACAGCGATCAGCATTCAGCTGATCGCTGATTGGCTGTAGACTGACCAGTATCCCTCGATGTCTCCTCCCCCTGATAAAGATAAAGATTTTTTCGAAGAGCTTGATGACGACCTCGGTGAAGATTGGGAGTCTGCCTTCCAGGCCGAGGACTTCATGTTTTCGCCAGAGGA
>JAOZSN010000151.1 GCA_029939635.1 Deltaproteobacteria bacterium | reverse complement strand
GAGCCCATGCCACCCAGCAAAAGATCATCCATACCTTTGATGCCATGGATGATAAGGCCATCAGCAGGGTAGGGAAGTTAAGCTAAACTACAGTTACTCGCTGCCAGTAACTCGTTTTAAAGGAGAAAACCATGATTCGTGCCCTATACACCTCCCAGACCGGTATGCGCGCCCAGCAGTTGCAGCTGGATGTGACATCCAATAACCTGGCCAACGTCAATACAGGCGGCTTTAAAAAGAGTCGCACCCAGTTTGAGGATCTCATCTACCAAACCATGCGGGCGGCTGGTGCAGATACCGTGGGTGGTGGCCAGGTGCCAACCGGCATCCAGGTGGGCTTAGGCGTGAAGACCACCAGTGTCCAAAAAATCTTTACCCAGGGCGATTATATTGAGTCCGGCAATGAGTTGGACATGGCCATCCAGGGCCGCGGCTTTTTCAAAGTTTTACGCGACGGTGAGGAGTTTTTCACCAGGGCTGGCTCTTTCACCACGGATAGAGATGGCTATATCGTCGACCATAACGGCGACCGCCTACAGCCAGAGTTCACCGTGCCGGCCGAGACCACCGAAATTAATATTGATTCAAGCGGTATGTTATCCGCCATGGATTCGAGCCAGGAGATTCTTGGCTCAGTACAACTCACCCTCCATACCTTCATGAACCCTAGCGGCCTCAGCTCCACAGGTGGTAATAAATTCCTACCCACCGAGGCTTCAGGTGATCCGGTAGAGTCCAACCCCGGCGCTGATGGTGCTGGTAGCCTGGCCCAACGTTTTCTCGAGATGTCCAATGTGAATGTTACAGAAGAGATGGTGAACCTCATTACCACCCAGCGCGCCTTTGACATGAACTCTAAAGGCATTACCACAGCTGACCAGATGCTAGAAACCACCACTGCCCTTGTCAGGTAATGATTAGGTGTCAGAATGCTAATCCCGATATGTAGGTTTGTGAATATGCGAAATTATTTATCTATAGTGCTGATCTTTCTTTCCTGTGCTTGTTTTGCCACTGCTAGTCAAGCCACCGATCTCAGCCTGACCAGTGATGAGATGGCTGCCATGTTTCGTGAGGTGGTCACCAAGGATAGCCCCTGGCCAGCAACAGATCTAGAGATTAAAAATTTTTCCTCCATTCCGGCTCAGATTGACCTCCCCATGGGTCAGGTGAGCTATCAAATTCTCAGCCAAGATCATGGCGGTCTTCTGGGCCAAAAAAATATAAGCCTCCTGCTCACCATTGATGGCCAACCCAAGGCCAAGGTGAAGATGCATGGTGATGTGCACCGCTATGGAGACATCATTATTACCAGCCGCCGCCTACCACGCCATACCATTATAAGCCCAGATGACCTGGCCGTGGCTCGCCGTGACCTCACCATGTTTGCCCATGACCTGATCCCGAGCAAAGAGGCGGCCATAGGCCAACGGCTCACCACCAACCTTCGCAGCGGTGCGGTGCTCTTTGCCAGAAACCTTAAAAAAATGCCCCTGATCGAACGTGGCGATCTAGTCACCATCCGTGCCAGCACAAAAAACCTCCAGGTCTCGGTACAAGGAGAGGCGCGCAACCAGGGAGCCAAAGATGACACTGTGCGGGTCAAAAACCTGATGAGCCGCAAAATCATTATCGCCCGGGTGGTGGAGAGTGGTTTGGTTGAGGTGGATTTTTAACTACAGTTGCCGGTTACCAATTATCAGTTACCCGTTGAGTTACAACACAGAAACCAACACCTGATAACTGACGACTGATACTGGCAACTGATAACTTGTAACTGATAACCGCAGTAAAGAGGTTACCCCCATGAAAATAATACATCTCATCTTTCTCCCCTTGCTACTGGTCGGCTGCGTGACGGGCTCAAACCCTCAGCAAAGCACCGCCCTACCGCCTCGCCATGGTCTTCCTGAGGTGCAGACAGAACGGCTTACACCGCCAGAGGGTTCTATCTTCTCGGCCCATGCCACGGATCTCTACCGCGACCGTCGTGCTCATAAGGTGGGAGATATTGTCCTGGTGGATATTATAGAGAACACCAGTGCCAAGAATAAAGCCAATACCAACACCAAACGTAACTCCTCAGTAAAAGGCAATATAACCAATATTTTTTCCATAGCTGACTGGATGAAATTCACCGCCCCCGGTGCTAATGACGCCTTAAGCGTCAGCCTGACCAATGACTTTAAAGGCGAGGGTGAAACCAAGCGTGACAGCTCTGCCACGGCCACCATTTCAGCCCGAATCATTGAGGTCACCATGGATGGCAACCTGCTCATTCAGGGCTATCGTGAGGTTCGCATCAATAACGAGACCCAATTCATTATCATCTCTGGCCTGGTGCGCCCAGATGATGTTTCCCCCAATAACTCGGTAAAATCGACCCATATTGCTAATGCCCGCATCGAACTTTCCGGTACTGGTGTAATCAGCGACAAACAGCAACCAGGCTGGCTGGCCCGTGGGGTAGATATGGTCTGGCCGTTTTAACGTCAGTTGTCAGGGTAGCGCTGTTCCTGAACCCCGACACCGGAAACTTATTTTTTGCCCGGCAAAATATGCCGATGCCACATGATTACCAAGGGTGATGAACCCCTAACACCATAAAAACACTCATTAAAAAAACTTTGGCATATCCTTTGCTATCTACAATAGACAACTGCAAATAGAGACCAAAACTATGAAACGACTCCTACCATACATTCTTATTTTCCTGACCTGTACCAGCACAGTACAGGCGGCCCGCCTCAAAGATATGGCCGCAGTGAAAGGAGTGCGCGATAACCAACTAGTGGGCTATGGCCTGGTGGTTGGTCTGGACGGTACAGGAGATGGCAGCAAGGCCCCCTTCACCAGCCAGGCTATGGTTAATATGCTGGAAAACATGGGCGTCCATGTCAATCCGGCTGACCTTAAGGTCAAGAATGTTGCCGGTGTTCTGGTTACAGCTAAACTGCCAGCCTTTGCCAAGACAGGCCAGACCATTGATGTCACCCTCTCTTCCTTGGGTGATGCCAGCAGCCTGCAAGGTGGAACCTTAGTGGCCACCTCATTAAAAGGACTTGATGGCAAGATTTACGCCATAGCTCAAGGCTCTGTCAGTATTGGTGGCTTCGCGATTAAAGGCATACCAGCAGGTGGTGGCCTTCAGCAAAACCATGTAAATGTCGCCAAAATCCCTAATGGAGCCACGGTGGAGCGCGAGGTGCCCGTGTCATTTACTGGCAAAGAAACAATTACCCTCTCTCTGAATTCACCAGACTTCACCACCATGTCCAGAATGGTTGATGCCATCAACAAAGAGCTGGCAGGGCCGTACGCCAAAGCCAAAGATGGCAGTTCGGCAATCATAACAGTTCCAAATAAATTTCAGAAAAATGAAATAGCCCTTATCGCTACCTTGGAAAACATCAATGTCAAGCAGGATGAAATGGCCAGGATAATAATTGATGAGCGTACCGGCACCATTGTTATGGGGGCAAATATTCAAATCACCGAAGTAGCTGTGGCCCACGGTAACCTTAATATCAAGGTGAGCAGCCAACCATACTGGAACAAAGCTGATGACGATATTATTAAGGCTAACCAGGAGGAGGTGAACCTTATTTATCTGAAAGAAGGGGTAAACTTGGGTGAGATAGTTCAGGCCATTAACGCCGTGGGCACTACTCCTCGTGACCTTATGGCTATCTTCCAGGCAATTAAGGCGGCCGGTGCCCTGCAGGCAGATTTACAGATAATTTAAACAGCAGGAAGGTAAAGATTGTAATGAAAATAAGCAACCAACATATAGCCATGATGGCCAACCAGGGTCAAAAAACAGACAAGGCGTTACGGCAGGCCTGTGCTGACTTTGAGTCACTGATTACCAATCAGATGCTCACCGCCATGCGCAACAGTCTCCCCCAGGAAGAAGATAGTCTCTTTGCTAAAAGTTACGGTGAAGAGATGTTTCAATCCATGTTGGATGAAGAGTTGTCCAAAGAGATGGCCACGGGTCGAGGTACAGGGCTTGGTGAGATGCTTTATAAAGAGTTAGCGAAAGATAGGCCGAAGTCCGAAGGCTAAAAGGAAAAATAATGACTACTCCCCATTACAACAAACTCATGGACTCCCTGGAGCGCCAGACCAAATTGGCCCGCTCCTTTGTGTATTTACTGGATCAGGAACAGGCTGCCCTGCAAGTTATGGGCATGGCTCAGCTCATGAAGATCAGTAAGCAGAAGGAATCAGGTATCCGTCAGATCACCTACCTCGATGAGCAGATCCAGGAAACAATGCAGGATATGTTGCCGGAGACACGAGAAACAGCCATAAAACTAAGCGATTTCGCCAGCACATTGCCAGCACCAGAGGCCTCAGAGCTGGATGAGGTTCGTACCATCCTGGCCAATCTCCGCAAACAGATTGATGAAAAAAACTACGTTAACTATAACTTTACCAATGACACCTTACAATATATCAACGATGCCATTGGCTTGATCAGCGATAACGTCGGCACCGAGCCAATATACTCAGCTCGTGGTCTTGGTAAGGCTGTTAACCGTAGCCCTGCCCTGATCTCAAGAGCAGTATAGGTTACAAGGATAGAAGGTATTCACCATGCCCGGAATCTCAAGCGTCCTTAATATTGCCAAAGAGGCCTTATTGGCCCACCAAATGGCCATTGGTGTTACTGGCCATAATGTGGCCAACGTCAATACCGAGGGTTATACCCGGCAGTCCCTTGATTTGACCACCAGCTATGCCAGTCCCTCTGGAGTTGGTTATTTCGGCAATGGTGTCCGGGCCCAGGAAGTCTCTCGCAACTATGACCGCTTCATGGTTGAACGCTTGGTTTCCCAAGAGTCCACCCTAAGTGACCTTCAGGCCCAGTATGAATCAATGCGCGTGGTGGAAACAGCCTTCAATGAGGCACCCGGCATGGCAGTAAATGAATTATTGAGTGAATTTTGGTCCAGCTGGCAGGATCTGGCCGATAACCCTGAGCTTATCTCAGCTCGGCAAACCGTGGTGCAAAAGGCAGAGCTTATCAATGAGCAGCTCCATATCATGACGTCAGAAATTGCCCAGTCGCGGGAGGATATTAATTCAAACCTGAAAGCTTCTGTCTTGGATGTTAACTCCCTTACCCAGCAGATCGCTGACCTCAATATGCAGATTTACAGCTCAGAGAGTGACATGAAAAAGCAGAACGACCTGCGTGACCAACGTGATCAGCTCACCAAGGAACTGGGGCAATTTGTTGACATCAATTATTTTGAGATGGACTCCGGCGCCTACACCATCCTGCTTAAAGATGGTCATTCCCTGGTGGAAAATAATGAAGCATGGTCAGTAAAATGGTCTGATAACGAGCTGAAATGGCTCTCCGGCAAATCCTCCGGCACGCAGACAAAAACAACCATTGGCCATGGAGAAAATTTAGGTGGCAAGATCGGTGGCTGGATGGAGGTACACTCCTTGCTCATCGAGGGTCAGCCGGAAAATTACCTGGGCCGTCTCAATGCCTTAGGCAATTCTCTCATCCGTGAGGTAAATCAGCTCCATACCCAAGGGGTGGGCCTGGTTCGCTTCTCCGACGAGCTAACCAGCGTTGATGTGGCAACTAACACTACCCTGCTTCATTCCACGGTGGATACCACCACTGCCATTGAAGAGATTCCGGCTGGTGCCTTTACCATTAATGACCGCGAGGTGGGCCATATTGCCGGAGCCGTACCTGTGGAAGGACTGGCTATGGGTAAAACCTTTAATGCCGCCCAGGCCATCAATGATTCATTAAGCGATGTTAAGGCCCGGATGACCACCCTGGTGGCAGGAGATGCGGTAACAGCCATGACTGGTGCTGAAAACGGTTTGCAGATCAGTTTTGCCGTCAACGGTGTCATCGTTGATTACACCGTAGATGTGGATGGTGCAGGGCTCGATGATGACGACCCTGCTGTGCTGGCGGCCAATTTGGTCGATGCCATTAACGATGCCATTAACCATCCCACCACTGGCTACAACAATGTTACTGATCCTGAAAATATCCCTAAAATAACCATTCAGGCAGATGTGGGTACGGGAATTAACGGTGGTGTCCTTAACTCCATTGTCCTGCACAATACCAACCGTGGTGATGAATCGCGCATCATCATTGCTGAAATTGAAACTAACACCGCAGCCGCTATCTACCCCACCGAGCAGAAACTGGGTCTGAGCAATGCTACCTTTACTGCTGATGCTACCCATAATACAGGCGAATTAAGCCTTTTCAACCATGATGGAGCCATAGAGATTGATGCCGGCCCAGATGACACCTTTCTCTCCCATCTTGGCCTAGGTGGCGGTGTCTCGCCCAATGACCCGGCTGGCGATGGCAAAATCGTTTTTAAGACCAGCGATGGCAGTGTGGCCGCTTCCATGATGGGCTACGCCTACTCGGACGAACTCATCACCGACGGCGGTAGCTTCAACATCTGGCTTTACAACACAGACGATACCATGGCCCTGCCCCAACCAGTGGAAATACCCATGGAACGCGCCTATACCCTGGGTGATGTAGCAGCGGCGATTAACATCTCCATAGAAAATGCCAGCGGAGTTTCACCCTCCTGGGTAGAGGCAAGTGTGGTGGATGGCAAGCTGGTTTTAACACCGGACGCCACTCACAACTTTGCTTTTGGCGGGGACACCTCAAACTTCCTGGCCACCGCCGGTATCAACACCTTCTTCACTGGCCATGATGCCTCCACCATCGGCGTCAACCCGTTACTGGGGGCAGATCTGCAATATCTGGCAGCTGGTCAGGTGGATAGCCATGGTGATATCTTTAACGGTGATGAAACCAATGCCCTG
>JAOZSN010000150.1 GCA_029939635.1 Deltaproteobacteria bacterium | reverse complement strand
AAATACGCATATTCAGATGGCCAGATTGTTGGCATATCTAGAAGGCCGCTGACAGAGGTCGCTATTTGATTCTAAAAGTGTTTTTTAGGTTTTTCGTTCATAGTTAGCACGGAAATAACTGCTAAGGCACTAAAAAAAACAGCCCCTTCGATATAGATCGAAGGGGCTGTTTCCCCTCTAGCCATGTCGTTTGTCTGACATGACACCATAGCTCCAGGCTATGGGTTTAAAACTGCATGGTGACCATGGCTTCGATGGAATATTTTTTCTCCTCTATGCTGATTTCCTCTTCATTGATGGGTAAGGCGTAGGTTGCTCCTACACCAAGCCAATCACTGAAGCGGAACGAGGCCCCCAGGGCAAGGGAAAAAATATCCTGGTCACTCATAGCAGTAAATCTTCCACCATATAATTTCGTGGTGGAAGGTGCGCTCTGGTTCATGTTGTTTTCTGTTGCACTGTTGGTATCAGGTAATCGTGCTCCATTTATATCTGTCTGATTGGCCTGTAGGGCGATAACAGGTTGCAGGCGAGAGATAGCATTATACTCTTCTGCCATGCCGGGCACTGCCAGACTAAGGCTTATAGCATTCGCTAGTATGAAAAGAAAAGACATCTTCATGGTTAGAGTTGGCCCAATCCTTGAGACAATGGTGTGAACGTCTAGGGTAGTTAAACAATCCTTAGCTCTATAGTGCACAAATTTTTCTCTGACAGACAAGAAGTTTTTTTGACGGAAGGGTGATTTAGCACGAACGGATTGAAATGATTTATGAAATTTTTTAATCAGGGTCGATGATATGGATATCTCGTTGCGGAAAGGGAATAGCGATGTTTTCACTATTTAATGTATTGTAAATTTTTTTCAATATTTCATGGGTTTGCAGACCACGATCACGGGGATCCTTGACCCATACCAGAAGATCAAAGTTGAGCGATGAATCTGCCAGGCTACGCAGCCGTACCCGGGGAGCAGGGGATGAAAGTATGCCCGGATGAGATGTGCCGATATCTTGTAGCACCTGCTCAACCTGTTCCAGGTCAGAGCCATAGGCTACTCCTACAGGTACCTTAATTCGAAAGACAGGATTAGGGGCACTTTCATTGATAATTGTTGAATTGGCCAGGATGGAGTTGGGTACATTGACCAGCACATCATCGCGGGTGAGAATTTTAGTGGAGCGCATACCAAGCTCCGTCACCTCGCCTCGTTCACTTTTGTCAATAATGATATAGTCGCCAACCTTAAAGGCGCTATCAGCAAAGAGACTCAGCCCGCCAAAAAAATTAGCCAGGGTGTCTTTGGCTGCCATGGCAATAGCAATACCGGCAATACCAGCTGAAGCCAGTAAGGGGGTCAGGTTGATATGCCAGATACTCAGCAACCAGTAAGCCCCGGTCAGGGAGATAAAAATGACCCCTACCTTATGGACGAGGTTAAGAAGATCACGACCAAGTTTTTGCCGCCATTTTCCTTTGGTCTGATGGGCAATAACGGCAAGGATGCGGATGAAGGTTAACATCCAGGTGAGCAGGATGACAGATTTGCCCAAACGTACCACTATTTCCCAGCTTGTAGAGGAAGAGTAGAGCGAGAGGCCATGAAGAAAACCAACAAGCAAAATGGATTTATACAACGGCGCATGAATAAGGGAGATAATTTTGTCGTCAATATCAGTTTTGGAGAGGCTGGCAAAATGCCGTAAGACGTGGTCAACGAAGAAATCTATAATCGCGGCCATCAAGCCATAAAAGGCGACAATGATGAGAAATTGAGCCCAGAGATGGTTGTTAATCAAAGGGGAATTGGCAAAAAGGTCAGTAAGATTCATAGATGGGCTCCAAACTGGAAATAGTATAGTGCTGGCCAAGGTTGAAGGAGAGATATGTGAGGGTGGAATGTTGGCTAAAGTAGTTTGCTGCTGATAATGTAATTATCTAGTTTATACCTGCTATCACTTAAATAGGTAAAGTTCTTTGTTTGCTGGTGGCCATTTGTTGTACATAGGAACGAACCTTGGTAAACATGGCCTTGGTCTGCGCATCATCAGGGAGAAATTGTTGCTGTTGGTTCAGGTAGCCACGCCGTTCGATTTTTTGAAAAGAATGGCGAAAGTAGATATCAAAGACCCAACCAAGACGCATGACGGCAAAATCATTTTGATTGGTGATGTGACTGGCCTTGACCAGTCTGCCTGCCATTATATCCTCAAAGGTATGCGCTGATATTCCGGGCGTATCAGGCAAATTGAGCACCACCGTCTTGGTGCGCAATTCTTTTGGTTGACGACAAAAATCAATAAAGACCCGCCAGATATCAAGTTTGTCTGCATCTCTGATCATCTGAGCAAGCAACAGGCCTGAGCTATGAAGTTCCGGGTCTATGGATGCCTTATTATGGTTAGCAATGGCAGCTAATATCCAGTGCTGTTGTTCTGTTGGCAGAGATGAGAAAATATTTTCCTTGGTCAGAATTGTAACACTGAGCTCTGCATGGTCGGTGGAGTGGAGATCAACAAAGGTGCGATAGCGTTTAAACTGTTCAAATCGACCCAGGTCGTGGAAGAGACCTGTGAGTTCTGCCAAGAAACTAAGTGAGCCGTCCAGGCCAAGGGCCTTTGCCAACAGGGCGATCTCTTGGCGTACTCGTTGGCAATGGACGATCTTGATACCTATGGGTTGTCGGTCATTTTGTTCTGCTGCGATAAATGGTCGGCAATAGCGGCCAAACCAGCGATGAAATGATGGCAGAGAGCGTAATTCTTTTGGCATGGCTATCAGGAGGGGGGAAAGACGGTATAAGGAAGGCAATAAAAAGGACGCAAAAATTTTTCTAAGTCCTTGATTTGCAGTGGTAGAGGGGAGATGATTTTAACCTCTGACCTTCAGGTCAAATAACAGCATATTGCCCAGGACATTCAGCGTAATCGCTAACTTTCTCAGCACATCAAGCCGTCGGTTGAGACTCACTTTTTTCGTGCCTGCGGAACTGTGAGGCACCGTTCAATTTCCTTGTTAAAAAAGTTGCAAATCCATAACGCTAAATCCGAACCGACTTTTTGGGTCTGCAAGCAAGCGCCGAACGTGCCCCTGTGACCCTTATAGGCATTCTGCCTCAGTACCTTTCTTATTAGGCCAAGTTAGTGACAGTTCATGGATGGCAGAATGGTGATGTCTGCAGCAAGGGAGGTATGAAGCTGCGCAAAAGGGGCCACTAGGGGGCCACCAACGAAAAAAGGACTTAAAGCAAATTGCTTTAAGTCCTTGATTTGTCGTGGTAGCGGGGAGAGGATTTGAACCTCTGACCTTCGGGTTATGAGCCCGACGAGCTACCGAGCTGCTCCACCCCGCGTCAGAAGTGAAAGAATATAACATGGATGTTTGTAATGTCAAGGTTAGAAAAGAGCGGGAGTATGTTTTTTTAAGCGACTATATTGGACGGGATTTTTTCTTGCTACAACAACTTGCAAGTTCTTTGTCGATAAAGGATTGGAGATCGTTGAAAGAGGTGTGTTGGTATATTTTATTGCGTAAAGCAGCACCACTATGTACTCCTTTGACATATTTTCCCGCATGGTTTTTTGTTTTGCCAAGGAGACGGTCCCCCTGGCCAGATAGGGCAATAAAATGCAGGTGGCGTTGCAGGGCGATGAGACGTAATTTCAGGGTGGGGATTGGTTCGTCATCCCTGAAAATCCAAGGATTTCCCAGGGCGGCACGACCAATCATCACTCCGTCACAGCCTGTTTCGTTCATGATGCGCAGGCCATCGTCATACATGTGGATATCGCCGTTACCAATCACTGGGATATGTAGTTTCTTTTTGGCAGTGGCCACCACGTCATAATCAACCTCGCCGGAAAAGCCATCTGTCCAGGTGCGGGCATGAATAGCTACTGCGGCAGCTCCCGCATCCTCGGCCATCATGGCAAAATCTGGAGCAGTGATCATGTGATGATTCCAGCCAGTGCGAAATTTGACGGTCACTGGTTTTGAGGTGTTTTTTACCACTGCTCGGATAATTTCTGCTGCCAGTTTCGGGCTCTTCATCAGGGCAGCACCTGCTCCTTTTTTTATTACCTTACGGACAGGGCAGCCCATATTGATATCGATAATGGCAGCTGTGCTGCTGTCAAGTATGGCAGCGGCTTGGCCCATGATGTCAGGTTCAGCCCCAAAGAGCTGGAGTGCCACTGGGCCTTCATCAGCAGAGATACGGATCATGTCGTTAGTCTTTTGCTGCTGGTAGACAAGACCATGGCAGCTGATCATTTCTGAATAGCAGAGTCCTGCTCCATACTCGTGGCAGAGAAGGCGAAAAGGCATGTCTGTATAGCCTGCCAGCGGGGCAAGAATGAAAGGATGTTCAATAGTTATCGAACCAATATTAAATGAGGTCGGTTTCATGGCTTTTTGTGCTGGAGACTTCTTTGAATAAGGGGTATAAGAAAACGGCATTTTTGATGCTCTTTACCACGATTTTTAGCAATATTCATTCTAACTAAGCATGAAATTTTGCACTGCGAGTTCAATTAAGCTCAAAGTGCTCTTTTATATCAAAAAATACCTGGAGAAATTATTATGGCATTGCAGCTGAATTTTAATAATGCGGAGCTCAGTGCAGACGAGGTTGCCACTCTGGCAGATATGCGCACACGCTGTGCCCGTCGTATTCTTCTTTCCACCTCTCTTGCGGCCTCTGGTCATCCAGGTGGCTCTCTCTCTACATTGGATATGTTGCTGGTGACCTATGGCGCAATCCAAAAAGATAGCAACAATAGCTGCTGGGATGGTCGTGATCGAGTGGTCATGAGTATCGGTCATGTCTCCCCTGGTGTTTATAGTGTGCTCAGTGAATATGGCTATTTCAGCGAGGATGATTTTCTCAGCGGTTTTCGTCGTGCTGGTTCTGGTTTTCCTGGTCATGTGGAACGTATTGTGCCGGGTGTTGAGTGGGATACTGGTAATCTCGGTCAGGGTCTATCAACGGCGGTTGGTATGGCACAGGCCTTCAAGGCTAAAGGTCTGGAGCAAAAGGTCATCTGCTACATGGGTGACGGTGAGCAGCAAAAGGGTCAGATTGCCGAGGCCATGCGCTACGGTAATAAGTACAATCTTGATAATCTCATAGTCATTGTTGATCGCAATGGTTTGCAGATCTGTGGCACCACAGCTGAGGTCATGGATGTTGATGTGGCTGGCCTTTTTGAGGTGTCTGGTTGGAATGTTTTGAAGACCGATGCCCATGATACCAATAAATTTTATCAGAGTTTACGTGCTGCCTATACAGGCCAAGTAGAAAAGGTGGGCAAGCCCACCATGATTGAAGCGCAATCAGTGATGGCCAAAGGGATTTCCTTTATGGAAGGTCAGGCCAAATACCATGGCTCACCCCTTAATCCAGAGCAGTTAGCTGAGGCCTTGACTGAACTTGGCGTTGAAAATGATTTTGCTACCTGGGTTGAAAAACGTAAAGCACCGGTCAGTAGCGCTACCAAGGTGAAAAATCAACTGCGCTACCCTGCTATAATAGCTGGTGATCCCATTACCTATGATAATAAAACTATCACTGATTGCCGTTCTGCCTATGGTAATGCCCTCTACAGCCTGGCTCAAGCCAATAATATTGAAGGAGAGGCGGTGAAAATTACTGGCATATCCTGTGATCTTGAAGGCTCTGTGAAGATGGGTGATTTTCATAAACATAGCCCTACTGGCTATTTTGAGGCCGGCATCCAAGAGCACCATGCTGTCAGCATGGCAGGGGCCTTGAGCCGTGAGGAGTTAGTCTGTTTCTTCTCCACCTTTGGCGTTTTTGCCGTTTCTGAGGTGTATAATCAAAATCGTATCAATGATATTAATGAGACTAACGTTAAGATAGTTGCCACCCATTGTGGTCTGGATGTGGGCGAGGATGGCCCCACCCATCAGGGTATTGACTATATTGGCCTGATGCGTAATTATTTTCGATTTTCTGTCTATCTTCCTGTTGACCCTAATCAGACTGATCGTGTTGTCCGTCATGCAGCGGTGCAATCTGGGAATTGTTTTGTAGGTATGGGTCGCTCTAAGATGGGTATGGTTCTGGCCGAGGATGGTTCTCCCTTTTTTGGTGGAGAGTATGTCTTTGTGCCAGGTAAGGGTGACTGGGTACGTCAGGGCAGCAAAGGAACTATTATTACCTGTGGTGCCGTGACCCCTTCTGTTATGGAGGCCCATCAAAAACTGGCAGACGAGGGAATTGATGCCGCTGTTCTTGTTATGGCCTCAGTAATGCCCATTGATGAAGAGGCTGTCTTGCAGGCTGCCCAAAATGGTCCGATCCTGACTGTTGAGGATCACCATGTTGACACTGGTTTAGGAGCTATTGTGGCCACCATTATGGCAGACAACGGGGTGACTACTCCTTTTAAACGGAGTGGCGTGGTACACTATGGTGCCTCAGGCAAACCTGCTGATCTCTACGCTGCCCAAGGTTTGGATAGTGCTGGGATTTGCGCAAATTTCAAAGCGTTGTTGACATAGTTCTATATTTTTCCTATTGATAAGAAAAGCTCGGTAGCCAGTAATGGCCCCGAGCTTTTTTATTGTCTAAACCACGTGTCAGGCATTGGTAAAGGATCTCTGGGGATTCAGCAACACATGAAAATATGTCCCTGATACCATCTTTTAACCTGGGATATTTTCTTTATCTGGGGTTATTTTGCTCTCTCGTAAGGCTTTGTTGCTCATGGCGTACAATCCAGTCAAGAGATAGAGCACTCCCCCAATGACATAGATAGTTCTGATGTCGACAAAACCAGAGAGCCAGGCAAAGAAAATGCCGGCAAACATGAACACCGCATTCCGTAACATTTCCCGCGTCGCATAAA